>JAAXZX010000022.1 GCA_012719645.1 Clostridiaceae bacterium | reverse complement strand
GAGACATACCACAAGTAAGGAAACAGAAAAAACCTGAGCAATTCAACATAATAATGTTTTATAGCCGGACTAATCCGGAACCGGCAATAACCCCGGAACAGGATATATGAAGAATCAGACCTGGCAATAGCCTGGTCTTTAATTATGCGTTGATGAAACAAGCCTCAACTTTCGGAAAAAAAATCGGATATGGAAAATGCTTCTATGATAACATGAAACTATCCTAAGATGTCAGGGAGCGCTCCGGACATGAACTACTATGAACGCATACAAAAATCCATTGATTACATTGAAAGCAACCTTGAAGACAGGATAGACCTTAATCGTGCGGCTCAGGAAGCCTACATGTCCCAGTCAAGCTTTTACAGGCTGTTTTTCGCACTGGTAGGCTACTCTGTAAAAGAGTACATCAGGTTGAGGAGAATCAGCCTTGCTGCTGCAGACTTAATCAACACGGATGCCTGCATTATTGACATTGCCGTAAAATACGACTTCTCCAGCGGAGATGCCTTTTCAAGGGCTTTCAGGCGAATCACCGGATTTTTGCCGAGCGAGTTCAAGAAGCAAAACCAGAAATTCTGTTTCGAAAGGGTGGATTTGATGGACAAATATTTTGATATTCAGGACAAAGATCTTCTTGAAAAATATCCTGACATTAAAGTTCTGAAGAAACTGGAGCCCATGAGGGTGGCATATTACTGCTACTATGGGAAAAACCCCGAAGAGGGCGCATACCAGGTTCTGAAGGAATGGCTGAAAAAAAATAATATCAATACCAGCAGCATGAGGATATTCGGGTATAATAATCCCTCGCCCTCAAGTGAAGACCAGGAAGAGTACGGCTATGAATTCTGCGTTACAATTGATGACAGCGTCGCGGTAAACGATGAAAAGGTAAAGGTGAAAACCCTGGAGGGAGGCCTTTATGCCGTAGCCGGAGTGAAACGGGACCGCAACGGGGATTTAGGTTGTGAGATCATGAAGACCTGGAAGAGGTTCATGAGCTGGCTGAGGGACAGCAGGTACCAGCATGGCAGCCATCAGTGGCTTGAGGAGCATCTGGGCTTTGACGAAGACCTCAACCATATCGGCGGAATCGATCTTTATCTGCCCATCAAGGAGAAAACTGCAAAATAAGGCCGTAAAATTTCAAGGTAACTTTGCGAAAAGCCTGAACACCGGTTTGTTCAGGCTTTTTTATTGACAGAAGGCGCGGTTTATCCCCATCATAGCTGTGAAGGTTTGCATTACCGTTATATAATAAGTACAGGAGGGATAATCTTATGGGAGAACACATACCAACAAGAGAAGAGGCGTATGCCCTGTTAACAAGGTACAACAGCAGCGAGAGCCATATTAAGCACGCCCTTGCCGTAGAGGGTGTCATGAGGCACTTTGCCGGGCTGTTCGGCGAGGATGCGGAAAAATGGGGCATCATAGGACTTGTCCACGACCTTGACTACGAGATGTACCCCGAGGAGCACTGCAAAAAGGTGCGCGCCATCCTCGAGCAAGAGAACTGGCCGGAGAGCTATATCCGGGCAATCGAGAGCCATGGATGGAAGCTTTGCAGCGATGTGGAGCCGGTGGAAAGGATGGAGAATGTCCTTTACACCATAGACGAGCTGACCGGGCTTATCACTGCCGCGGTCCTGATGCGCCCGAGCAGGAGCGTAATGGACCTTGAGGTCAAGTCGGTTGTAAAAAAGATGAAGAGCAAGGGGTTTGCGGCCGGGGTAAACCGGGAGGTCATCATAGAAGGGGCGCAGCGCCTGAACATGGACCTGGACAAGGTTATTGAAGAAACCATAATGGGCATGAGAAAGATTGCTGATAAGATCGGACTTAAAGGGTCAGTTCAGGAGCAGGCCTGAAGCAAATCAATCCAGTGCTCAGCATACAGAGGGAAAGAGGAACTAATGGAAGCAGGCGGAAATATTCAGGGGCTCAAGAAAAGCCAGATACAGGCCCTGGAGGAACTATACGACATAGAGATACCGCAGAATATGCTCTGGACCCAGGAGCTTATCATAAGGCTTTCCTGGCTGTCCGGCTCCATTAACCGCGAGATAGCGGTTTACTATGACAGGAAAGGCCATATCACCAATGTGATCGTCGGCGATCATGCCACTGTAAGCCTGGATTCTGTTGAAGGAAAGCGAAACCAGTCAAGGCTTTCGGGTATCCGACTTATCCATACGCATCCTGGCGGTTCCGGACAGTTATCCGAGGTGGACATAAGCTCCCTGAAGCTTCTGCGGCTGGATATGATCGCGGCCGTAGGGGTGCGGGAAGGCAGCCCGGCAGGGATCTATGCCGGAGTTCCTTCAGCCCGGGATGTAGGCGCAGTGGATGTATATGGTCCTTTCAACGCTGAAAAAACGGATTTTGAGGATTTGCTGGAACAGATTTCAGAGGCAGACAAACTTCTGCGAAGCGGGATGGAAACAGCCGGTATCGGACGGGAGAAGGCTGTCCTGGTAGGCGTTAAAACCCCCGAAACCCGGACAGTCGGAGGCATAAGCGAAGCTGAAATATCCATGGATGAACTTGTTGAGCTTGCTGATACCGCAGGCGCAGAGGTGGCGGCAAAAATCATTCAGTCCAGGGATGGAAGGGACTCTGCCTGGCTGGTGGGCAAGGGCAAGATATCCGAACTCCGTCTGCTTGTCCAGGCCGAGGGTGCGGACCTGGTCATCTTTGATGAGGAGCTTTCCCCTTCCCAGCAGCGGAATATCGAAGAAATGCTGGGCGTCAAGGCAGTAGACCGGACCGGGCTGATCCTGGATATCTTTGCCCAGCGGGCACGTTCCCGCGAGGGCAAGATACAGGTGGAACTGGCCCAATTGGAGTATATGCTTCCCAGGCTTGCGGGCAAGGGCATTGTCCTGTCAAGGCTCGGGGGCGGAATCGGTACCAGGGGTCCCGGGGAAACCAAGCTTGAGACGGACAGAAGGCATATCAAAAGGAAGATCACCCACCTGAGGGAACAGCTAAGGGAGATTAAGAAGCATAGAGGCATACAAAGGGCGGAGCGGCTGAGAAACCGCATCCCGACAGTTTCCCTGGTGGGGTATACCAACGCGGGGAAGTCATCGCTGCTGAACGCCCTGTGTGATGCCGACGCTTATACCGAGGACAAGTTGTTTGCCACCCTTGACACCACCACCAGGAGGCTGGACCTGGGAGAGGCGCAGATACTGCTGACTGACACGGTCGGGTTTATACGCAGGCTTCCCCACCACCTGATGGATGCCTTCAAATCCACCCTTGAAGAGGCGGTTTATTCCGATGCCATTATCATTGTCGCCGACGCGTCCGATCCCCTTGTGGAAGACCATATCCGCATTGTGGACGAAATCCTCGCAGAACTGGGCGCTTCCGAAAAACCGACCATCATCGCCTATAACAAAATAGATAAGCTTGAAGGAAGAAATACAGCGCCTAAAACAGACAGGGTTTCTGTCGAGGTTTCCGCCCTCACCCACGAAGGTCTCGATAACCTCAGGGAATGCCTGAAAACCATGCTTTTCCGGGTAAAAGCGCAATATCGTCTCAGGATACCCTTCCAAAGCGGAGGCAATATTATTTCATGGCTCTATGGCAACGGCAGGGTACTGAATGTGGAGTACGATGAAAGCGCTGCGATTATGGATGTGGAGCTATACAAGGAGGCGGCAGAGCAGGTATTGGGTTATATCGTGGAAGTAGGGTCCGGTGGCGGCATTAGCCCTGAAGGGTGATCCGGCTTTTCTTTCATGGGAGCGTATCCGTGCGCGCCTTTCAACAGAAGCAACCTGACTCTCCGTTTGGTCCGCCCGGAAAGCTTGGCACATTTCCAGCACCGGTGTGCGGCAAAAAGCTCCAATCCCGCTTCATACAACCGTTTGCCAGAATGGTTATATTGACACTGAATTAGCGCTGATGTAGAATAGGAATGCTGATTGAATAGTTGCAAAATGCTCGTGTGGTGGAATTGGCAGACACAACGGACTTAAAATCCGTCGGACTAACCCTCCGTGCCGGTTCGAGTCCGGCCACGAGCACCAAAAAGCCCTGAATAAAAGCTTCAGGGCTTTTTTATACCCAAATGGTGGTTCTTGTCGGATGTAATATATCAGAAGACACTTTGAAAAACTATACCAATACGATATAATAATGATACGCAATATATAGTTGTTGGTATATATCAGTTATACAATATGTACTAAATAGAAAAAAATGAAAAAGTGGAGTTGATGTACGTGAGATTGACAGAAAACGCCATCAAGGTACTCGAGAAAAGGTATCTTGCCAGGGACGAGGAGGGAAATCTCCGTGAAACCCCTGAAGATATGTTTCGCCGGGTAGCTGCCACCATTGCTTCTGCCGATAAGGGGCGTCTGTCCGAAAAAGAGCTGAAAGAGCTCGAAGAAGAATTCTACGACATGATGACGAACCTTGAATTCCTGCCGAATTCACCCACTCTAATGAACGCGGGAAGGCCGCTGGGGCAGTTGTCAGCATGCTTTGTTCTCCCTGTTGAGGACACGATGGAGGGAATTTTCGACAGCGTGAAAAACGCTGCGTTGATCCATAAAAGCGGAGGCGGAACAGGTTTTTCCTTCTCCAGGCTGAGGCCGAAGGGATCAAGCGTAAAGTCAACAGGCGGTGTGGCATCGGGGCCGGTAAGCTTCATGAAGGTGTTCAACGCGGCTACTGAAGCCGTCAAGCAGGGCGGTACCCGGAGGGGCGCCAACATGGGAATACTCAGGGTTGACCACCCGGATATCCTTGAGTTCATCACCTGCAAGCAAAACAATGCCGACATCACCAACTTCAATATCAGCGTTGCCATCACCGAATCCTTCATGAAGGCCGTTGAAGAGAATGCGGATTATGACCTGGTGGATCCCAGGACAAAGAAGATAACAGGCTCACTCAATGCCCGGGAAGTGTTTGATCTCATGGTGAACATGGCATGGAAGAATGGTGAGCCGGGTATAATCTTCCTGGACCGTATCAACAGGGATAATATGACGCCCAAGATAGGTGAGATCGAGAGCACCAACCCGTGCGGGGAACAACCGCTCCTTCCCTATGAGTCCTGCAACCTTGGTTCCATCAACCTGAGCCTCATGGTTAAAGCGGGCCAGGATGGCCTGATGGAGGTCGACTACGAAAAACTCGGACAGACCGTACGCAAGGCTGTGCATTTTCTTGACAACGTCATTGATGTGAATAAATACCCGCTTCCCGAAATCGAAAGGATGACCCTTGGCACGAGGAAGATCGGCCTGGGAGTTATGGGATGGGCCGATATGCTCCTGCAGCTTGGGATCCGCTACGATTCAGAAGAAGCGGAGAGGCTTGCCGACGAGGTGATGGGCTTCATCTCCCGCGAGGCCAGGAAGAAATCGCAGGAACTGGCGGAAGAGAAGGGCGTGTTCCCCTACTACGACCAGAGCACCTACAAGGAGGCCGGGATCAGGGTGAGGAACGCCACTGTCACCACCATTGCACCCACGGGCACCCTTAGCCTGATAGCGGGCACCTCCTCGGGAATCGAGCCCCTGTTTGCCATCTCATTTATCAAGTATGTGATGGACGGCACCGAACTGGTGGAGGTAAACCCCATCTTCAGGGCTGCCTGCGAGGAAGCCGGTCTGTACAGCGAGGAACTGATGCGCGAAATAGCCCAGAAAGGATCCCTGCATGAGGTCGAAGGAATACCCCAGCGCATGAAGGATCTGTTTGTTACAGCCCATGATATCTCCCCGGAATGGCATGTCAGGATGCAGGCTGCTTTCCAGAAGCATACCGACAATGCCGTTTCCAAAACCGTTAACCTGAGAAAGGACGCCACGCTGCAGGATGTGGCAGATGTCTTCCGCCATGCCTTCAGGACAGGATGCAAAGGGGTTACCATTTACCGGGACGGCAGCCGTGAGCGCCAGGTACTGAACATCGGCGAAGTAAAAGGCAAGGAAGAACCTGCCCCTGGAACCGGGGCCAGTCAGGACGGCGATAACAACCAGGCCGCCCCTGAAGCAAAACGTAATATCCAGCCAAGGCCCAGGCCTGAGATCACCACCGGATTTACCGAAAAAGTCAAGATCGGGTGCGGCAACCTGTATATTACCGTAAACTATGATGACAAAGGCATATGCGAGGTGTTTACCAATACAGGGCGCGCCGGAGGCTGCCCCTCCCAGTCCGAGGCCACCAGCCGCCTCGTTTCCATAGCCCTGAGGGCGGGCGTTGATGAGAAGGCCATAGTGGAGCAGCTAAAGGGTATCCGCTGCCCGTCTACCATACGCCAGAGAGGGCTTAAGGTCCTGTCCTGCCCGGATGCTATCGGCCGCCTCATTGAAAGGGTCATGAACCATCGCAATGGCAACGGTGATGTATACAAGGAAGTGCCGAAGGCTTCAGTGGTGCTTCCAAGGCCTACTGCCCGCTATATCAATCCGGACAGGCCTGAATCGGAGGATGATGATACCGACATGTCCTTAAAGGATCCGGGAAAGTGCCCGGAATGCGGCAGCGGTGTGGAGCATGAGGGTGGATGCGTAATCTGCCGCCAGTGCGGATATTCGAAATGCGGCTAAAGCTTTGAAATAGCTGGAAAGAGTGCCGTTGGAAACAGCGCGGCGGCCAGGCATAAAGCACCAGTTTTATAACCCGGCAGCAGGGTATACTAATGCTGAGGCCCTTATGGAAGCATTTCTTAAGGGAAGTTTCTTAGGGGATATGATGAATCCTCCATAAAGGAGCAGGGTGGAAACCACCCTGCTCTTTTCACAGAATGATTTACATGCCAGAGAAACCTTTAGACTATGAATACCCTGATAGCATCCTGCAGGCGCATGGCCTCTTTTTCCAGCATAAGGGCCTTTTCCTGGAAGGCTCTCAGCGTAACCATCTGCTGTTCGGAAGAGGCTGTAAGTTCCTGTGTAGTCGCCGCTGTCTCCTGGGATATGGCTGAAATGCTTTGTATGGAATTGAGCACCTGGCTCTTGTGCTCGTCCATTTCAACAGTACTGGACTTGATCGCCTCAACCTTGTCCATCAGGAGGTCCATGGAATCGGAGATTTTATTGAAGGAACCGATGGCTTTTTCGAGGGCTTCATTCTGTTCATTAATGACAACCTCGGCCGAGTCTGCCTTCTGGGCGGTAGAGGAAATATGCGACTGTATCTCCTTTACGAGGGCCGCGATATCCAATGCGGAAGCAGCAGTCTGGTCAGCCAGGTGTTTTACCTCTTCGGCCACAACCGCAAAACCACGCCCGAATTCCCCTGCACGCGCAGCCTCTATGGAAGCGTTGAGCGAGAGCAGCCGGGTCTGGTCAGCAACGCTGGAAATGACCTTAACGATGCTCGATATCCTGCTGCTCCTCTGGCTCAGTTTGTTAATATCATCCCTGACCTGATGGATGATCTGGTTTGTCTGGCCCGCCTTTTCATCAAGCTCGTCCATGGCAGCAAGCGCGTTTTTGGTAAGGGCGAAGGTGGTGTTTGAAACATCCTCTATCTGGTTTGTGCTTTCTGCCACAAGATTGATTCTTGAAGCCAGTTCGTTGGTTTTTATAACCCCCGCCTCGGTGTCGGAAGCCTGGGCATTGGCGCCCGCCGCGATTTCACCTATCGCTGACGTAATATCTGCTGTAATCTTGACAACTTCCTGGGTGGATGTGCTTACCGAGGAAGCCGATTCTATAACGCTGTTGGCAATGTTGGCAGCCTCAATGATAAGGGTCCGCATGCTCTCCATCATCTGCCCTATGCTGTTAATCAGGGTTCCGAATTCATCCTTCTTGTCGCTGGACAGCTTTTGCCTCAGATCTCCCGAAGCAGCGGTCTCAGCGACAGATATTATCTTCCTGACGGCGGTGCTCAGATTGCTGGAAATCATAAGGGCTATAAGTATGGATACCAGCACCGAAACGGCCATGACGACAAGGGTTATGACAAGGATGCGGTTTGCACCGGCATTGAGAATTTTCATCGGTAGGATGGTACCGATAATTAAGGCGTTGTTTTCAGTTTTGCCAAGTATGATAATCCGGTCCCTTTCCCTTAAAACTTTGACCGTTTCCTCGCTGTTTTTAAACTCTGTGAAAAATTCATTATTTGAGAACGCATATATTGCATCCGGGTCAGGGATCTCATCATTTACAACAAGAGCATTGTCATAGCCGTCCTGGCTGATGATATGGCAGTTTCCCGCGCCGGAGCTCATCCTTTCCACCATGCCTGCCACAACCGCGGGATCTATTTCGATGATCAGGACACCTAAAAGTTTTCCGGTATAAACATCAACGTATTTCATGATATACGACAATGTGGCGCCCTTGGTCGCCCTTCCTCCGCCGTAGAGGGAGGATATGGCATCTTTGTCGCCGATCCACATATTCTTGGCTTCACCGGAAATAAATGAGTTAAAGGCTTCTATTTTCTGCAACTCATCCAAAGTCCTGGCGCTCAGGTGGGAATTGGTGTAGATGCAGTTGTTGGCGCCGATTATGGAATAGTCTTTGACATAGTTATTGGACGATGTCATGGAATTCAGAAGTGAATTGATCTTTTTGGTTGTATCAATCTGCTGCGATCTTTCAAGGTTGCTGAAATCCGGCTTCAGCGCGGTCCTCACGTCATCATTTGTCATAAGCTGCTTGGCTTGGGAGATTACGATATTGGCAAGCATGTTGAAGCTTGAGATTTCTCCGTTTATGAGTTCCTGTGAAGAATCTATGGCGATTGCCGTGATTTCGTTTTTGGATGAGGAATAGGATGACAAGCCAATGATTACAATAGCCAGAATAGGTACAATAAAGGAAATGATCAACCTTGTCCTCAGCTTTAGCTGCGGCAGCCTGATTTTTTTCAAGGTATTCCTGGCTGTTTCCCCGGGCTTCTTCAGATTAAACCTTCCGATCCCCTTCATGAAATAACCCCCCGTAAAATACTCACCCCAGAATGGAAGATGCCCATGCTTAACATATACCACAAATAGTAAAGTAATATATTAGAATATTACCCCAAAATCTCACCCTAAACCGCAAAATTTGTACAATTATTCCGGCATATCCGGATCGGTTGTCGGTTACGCGGGAATGATGTGTGTTTATATGACGTTTTGCGTAAATAAAGAGCTTCCGGATAGCCGGGAAACAGAAAATTGATTATAATAGAAAATGATCAAGGAAAGCTGAAAATGCGGGAGGTCTATCAAATGAAGGAGCATATATCGCCCCAGGACTTAAACACCCTGACGCCTGCCCAGAAGGGGATGTTAAGGTCTCTCTGGAGGCCTGCGGTAAATGACAGGGCAGTGGCATCCATTTGCATCAACGCGGAAACCGATGAGTACAAGGATATAGAATTCGTGGTGGGGCAGATTCTGATCAATGATACAGGCCGCTACCCGAGGTTTGTGTTAAGAAGGCTCAGGCTCACGGATGATCTGGCGGATGAGGGGGATACTGCTCCTGAAGCCGGAGAAGGCATGGATGCGGCTGAGGACGTTCCGGCATGGGATGAGGGCGCATACGAAGATGAATATGAAGACGAGGACGAAACCGGCGAGGTATTTGATGCCCTGTATATCGAACCGGATGAGTTTTACAACCTGGAGGACTGCCTGCCCCTTCTGAGCATCGGCCAGATGATGGACTATATCAGGAAGTCAAGGTTTGGCCAGCGGGGGTACAAACTGATCATACCCCCTGAAGAAGGCAAGCTCTTTGAACAGCGGATGTTCCGCCTCGAGGACAGCGACGGGGAAGGCTATGAGAACGAGGATCTCTGCGATCTATTATGGGAAGTTTTCAAGATATATGTTTTAGGAGTGCTATGAACGCGAAATCACCAAGAGAATCCATGATCGAAATGAATGAACTGGTCCTGCCCAACGATACCAACCTGCTGGGAAACCTTCTTGGCGGAACCCTGCTGCACTGGATAGACATCGCCGGGGCCATGGCTGCGCAGAAACATGCCAACAACGTTGTCGCGACGGTTTGCATCGACAGCGTGGATTTCCGTGAGCCGGTGCATATGGGTGAGATTGTCACGCTGAAATCCAGGGTGACCTGGGTTGGGCGCACTTCCATGGAAGTCATCGTCGAGGTTTTCGCCGAGGACTATCTGAGAGGGCTGAAAAGAGCCACCAACAAGGCTTACGTTACTTATGTGAGCGTTGACTCGAACGGAAAGCCGAAGGAAGTGCCTGGCCTCATCCTTGAAAACGATGAGCAGAGGAAAGAATACGCTGAGGCCGAAAGGCGCCGTGCCGAGCGGCTTAAGAAAAGGCAGCCGGGCCAGAACTGATGGTCCCTGGGGGCAGGAACCGGATATATCTGTTTTCCCCAAGACCCTTTTCTTCTGGAACCAGGGTTTCTATTCATCGGCATTTTACCTGTTGAGCCGGGCTGTTCTTTTACCAGCCGGCTGCTTGTTTCTGTGAGTATCAGCCTGGAGAAGAAACATGCCGATATCTCATATAGCGGGCCAGGAAGCTTTTTGGCCTTAATCTGAGTCTATGCGCATCATTTGGGACAGCCGCCGCCCGGTCAGCCGTGTGCCTTTCCGGTTGGGTTTTTTCAGGGGCGAAGTTGGGGTATAATTGAAATGAAGGCTATTTATGCAGCAGAGGATGGTTATTGATGACAGGAAGACAGCTCTTGGTGGTTTTATTTCTCATCCTGACCCTGGTAACGGCTTCAGCATGCGGCTCAACTCAGCAGGAGAAACAGCCTGGCAAAGATAAAGCCGGTTCAACTGTGGTCAATAATGAGAAGGTTCCGGAGCCGTCCGGCGGGAATGTCGGGACTGCCCCTTCAGGCGAGCAGGTTATCGACCAGCAGGAGGCGGAACTGCCCGACGCCGCTTTTTTATCCGCCTATCCCGGCGTGCTTCACTGCATTTCCCTCACTTTGGAGCAGATTTTTACCGTCCTCGGCACCCATTTCGAGCTTTATGAAAACACTGCCCAGGGCTATGATATCTACAGGTTCCCCGAATACGGCCTCGTCCTTGAGTACGATAAAGTCAGCGAAAAGCTTTCTACCATATGGGTTAATGATACGCCCTATTATGTCTATTCCGGAACCATTAAAAGCTTTGATATTGACAACGACGGCAAGGATGAGGTAATCGCCGCCTATGAGGATGCCAGCCTGAACGGCAGGGTAACTGTTTTCAGCAAGGATGGCCTGGTCATGGCGGACCAGACCACCGACTATTTCGGCGGTGAATGCCGTATGTCCCTCCTGGTGGGCTACGGACCGGAAAGGGAAAGCCTGATTATCCTTGATACCAACAACCCGAGTGAATGCGAGATATTCTCCTACTCCAGCGGCAAACTGATAAGCATGCTTCCCCCTGCCCCGCCGAAAGCAAGCGACAATGCCATTGTCGGGACTGATGCGGGCCGCGTGGTCCTCACCCTGCCGGATCAGGGGATCATTTATGACTGTCCGCTGCCCAAACACCTGGTGAATTCATACCCCTACGGGAATACAAATTACAGCTACCAGTTCGACAGGAAGATCAGGCCTGCCATCAGGGACAATATCCTCTACCTCCTGGAGCGGGACAGCCTTCAGATCATGTTCTGTGATATGGAAGAAGACATCACCACCAGCATCGATGTGGCGCAGATTGTCCGGGAATACCAATACTCAGGCGGAGGGAAATGGCAGCACCTCTCCACAAAAGGCGGACCCAAGTATGATAAAAACTCTCTTCCTTCGGGTCTGAATAGAGGTGATTTCAAAATAGGAAATATCGCGCTTTTGTCCCCTGTCAGGGAGGTGGCCGGTGAGATCGGCCTAGACCTGGCCAACTATACCGATTATGACCTGATGGCCGGTGTTCTTTACAGGGACGGCGGGATCTGCGTTGGCATAACAAATGACATCATAAGCTATATTTCCCTTGACAAGGATGGGGAGATTGAAACTCCAAGGGGGCTGAAGATATTCCATTCCAAGCAGCAGGCACTGGACCTGTACGGGCTTCCTGACCACGGTTATTACGATGACCCGGTCTGGACCTACTACCTGTTAAGGACTGAGGAAACCGATTTTGGAGCCTACCGTGTAGCCGATACCTTCAATATTGAATTTGGCGGGGATACCGTGAAAAGGATATGGATGTCTGAATATATATCTGTATACTGACATGCCCTGCCAAAATACAGGGACATCATTGTGCTGATAACCTTTTTAGCGTATAATAAGGTTACATATGATGGGCCGGCGTGGCAGCGCAAATGTGCAGGGTCATTACATAGCAGGTCGCTTTGGATCGTGACGCGTGCACATTTTTATTTGATTTGCAGGAGGTAGAATGAATGAAATGGCTCTCACGCCTTGAAATGAAATATGGCCGTTATGCCATAAGGAACCTGACCCATTACCTTATCGGCCTTAACATAGCTGCCTATCTCTTGGTTTTTATTCTTAACAACCAAAGCTTTTTATACCTGATACCTGAAGGAATACTCAAGGGGCAGGTTTGGCGACTGGTAAGCTTCCTGTTCCTTCCCGAATCCACCAACCCCATATGGGTGTTTTTCCAGTTGTACCTGCTCTACTTCATCGGCTCGGCTATCGAGGGTGTCTGGGGAAGGTTCAGATATAATGTGTATTATTTCTGCGGGGCTATCCTGACCATCATCGCTGCGTTCATATTCCCTCCCGGAATTACCGGCCTGTACCTGAACCTGTCGCTGTTCCTGGCGTTTGCCACCCTGTTCCCCGAACAGGAACTGCTTTTCTTCTTCTTCCTGCCCATAAAGGTCAAGTACCTGGGGCTGCTGCAGGTGGCCTTTTCGATTTACCAGATGGTTATGGCCATCCGCTTTGGCGCATGGTATCTCGTGGCGGCAATAGTGGCATCCTTTGTGAACTACCTGCTGTTCTTCGGCGGCGATATAATAAAGTGGCTTAGGATGAAAAAGCAGGTGTATATGAACCGCAAGCGTTACTATGACCAGGTAAGGCCGTATAACAGGGACAGAAAATACTGGTAATTCGCGACGATCGGCCATAAGCAGCATAAAAAGCCGGTTACGGCCATTCGTGCCATAACGTCTGACATGGCTGCCGACAGTCGGAAATCGACACAAGAAACCGCATGATTACTATGATTTACGTTTTGTAATGATATTATTTGACAAAATAATATATGTTTATTCGTCATTTTGCATAAAGGAATGCCAGTTATTCCGACACAAAATGTCAATAATTGATAAGAAGTTAAGTTGTTATGACGACCTGTGGACAAAACGTAAAACAATCCACAGAAAAGCCGCTCAAAAAGCCCCCGTAAAGGCAGTGATTGATGCAACCCGCTATTTATGCGGGTTTTGTGTTTTTCAAATAATCCACAGCCTTGTGGATAACTGTGGATAACATTTGCTGAATGCGCCGCGGAATAAAAAGGGACGGCATGGAGAACATAAAAATGTACGGTCCCGCTCTGCTCATAAGGAGGGATTAAATCATGAGCAGACGCAGAGGCATTATGTCGGAAAGTCTGAAGAATGAGTTTGCCCGAGAACTTGGTGTGTATGACACTGTTAGCAGGGAAGGATGGGGCTCGGTTTCGTCCAGAGACTGCGGCAATTTGGTCAGATTAGCGATTGAGAAGGCAAGCAGGAACTCCGAAAACGTACCGGAATAGCCGCCGCAAGGTGAGGCCGTTCCGGTAAGCGGCAGGCGGGACCGTATTTTAATAACAGGGGGCATGGGTGACCATGCCCTCTCGCTATGTGTGAAAAATGCCGAAATTGAAGGCAAGAGCCGATCCGATCCATATGTTACAAGCGCCTGAATCTGTTGACAACGGCAGGTCCGTATTGTAAAATAGAATCCGTCGCGCTGCTTGAATCAACATGGAGAGATGGTCGAGTTGGTTTAAGGCACCGGTCTTGAAAACCGGCGTAGGCGCAAGCCTACCGTGAGTTCGAATCTCACTCTCTCCGCCACCATTTTTATTTGGAGAAGTACTCAAGCAGGTCGAAGAGGCGCCCCTGCTAAGGGCGTAGGTCGTTAACGCGGCGCGAGGGTTCGAATCCCTCCTTCTCCGCCAGAACGCTGAAAGCATGAAACATCAGGCTTTCAGCGTTTTTTATCTGTCTGATGTTTGCGACGGAGCTTTATCCGCCTTTATCCTGTTCAGCCGTTCCACCATGGAGATCATTACAACTGTTATTATGATCAGATAGAAGGGCAGCAGGCTCATGGAAATGTATTGCCCGACCAGGCCGAACAGGGGCGGCATGGCGGTTGTACCAATATAAGCGCAGGCCATCTGGAGACCTATCATGGACTGGGACACATCAGAACCGAAGTTCTCAGGCGTGTCGTGGATAAGGGAAGGAAATACGGGCGCGCAGCCAAGCCCGATCATGAAGAATCCGCACATCAGGATGAAATCCACGGTGGGCACCATAATGAGCAGAATCCCCAGCACGATCATGCAAAGGCCGATCCTGACAAGTTTTTTGTTGGTTATGCGCATGGTCAGAAAGCCCGACATGAAACGGCCGAAGGTGATGCCGAAATAGTAGAGGGAAACCCACGAAGCCGCCGTTTCAGGAGAGATTCCCCTTGAGAGCACAAGAAAGCTGCTTCCCCAAAGCCCCGTGGTCGATTCAACGGCGCAGTAACAGAAAAAAGTCGCCAGAGCCTGTTTGGCTCCCTTAATTCCCAACAGCTCCTTTATAGAAAATACCTTCCCGGCGGTTTCAGCCGCCTGCTGTCCGTTTGAGACGCGTTTCCATAAAGGAAGCGACGAAACAAGGATTGCCACAAGGACTGTCTGTATCCATCCTATGGCTGAATAGCCGGACCTCCAGCCGCTGCGGGCAAGAAAGTATGACATGATAACCGGCCCTAAACTTGCGCCTATTCCCCAGAAGGAGTGCAGCCAGTTCATATGCCTTGCCTTGTAGTGGAGCGCCACGAAATTGTTAAGGGCGGCGTCCACACTGCCCGCGCCGAGCCCCAGGGGTATGGCAAAAAGGACCATGGTCCAGTAGCCAGGTGACAGGGAAAACCCAAACAGAGCCGCCGCTGTCAGGAAAACGCTGACGGTGGTTGTCAGGCCCGTTCCCAGCTTTCGGATTACCCTGCTGCTCATAAGGCTTGAAATGATGGTGCCGCATGAAATAACGGCTGAGACTATTCCCGCCATGGAAACCGATACGCCGAGATCTTTGTATGCCGCAGGCCAGGCTGTGCCAAGGAGTGAGTCGGGCAGCCCCAGGCTTATGAACGCGAGGTAGATTATAACAAGAAGGAGGGTCAGCATAATATCTTCCTTTACATATACGCATCAGGATTAGGTTTTGGATCTTTGGGCATTTTTGCCGGTGCCAGTACATCAATAAGGTCGTACCACTCAATTGAGCCATAAAAACGTGCGATAGCCTGGCATGGAATGTGCACGGCGCGGCATGACATCTTCGCCATTGGCATCGCTTCTGTCGCGGTGCCGGTACCTTACAGGTCTTTTTGAATCTTCCAGCCGTTTATGTTCGATCTCTGGATGGCGCCAAAGAGATTTGCCTTAAGATGCCTGTTCTCCCTGGACAGCTCGTAAATGAGATCTTTCACCTTATGCCTTTTAGTATTGCCGTCGGCCGGGCATCCGCTATTGATGGGTTCAAGGCCAAGTGTCTTAACGCAGGCGCGTACAAGTTTTTCCTCTGTATAAATCATGGGTCTTATTAGCGTAATATCCCGCCTGTCAAGATAGGTGACAGGAGAGAAGGTATGTATCCTGCCCTCGTATATAAGTGACATAATGAGGGTTTCGATAACATCATCCATATGATGCGCAAACGCGGCCTTGTTGCAGCCCAGTGCCTTGGCTGCCTGGTATAGGGCCCCTCTTTTCATGTTGGAGCACAGGGAACATGGGTTTTTTTCCTTCCGCACATCAAAGACCACGCGGGATATATTCGTGTCTTCAATATGGTAGTCAACATCAAGGCTGTTGTAAAACTTAAGGAGCCTTCCCACGTCAAAGGATTCAAAGCCAAGGCTGACCGTGATGGCAATGATGTCGAACCTGGCCGGAAGGAACTTCCTGAGCTCATTTAAAGCCACCAAAAGGAGCTGGCTGTCCTTTCCGCCGGAAACTCCCACGGCTATTCTGTCGCCGTCGGATATCATGTTGTAGTCGGTTATCGCCTTGCGCACCCGTGAAAGAACCTTTTGAAGCAAATACCATGCCCTCCTGATTTGTGGTTTGGATAAGCAGTCACATTATACTCCGATCCGGGCATAATAGCAATGGATCATATTGCGCTTTCAGCGTAGTTCTGTTATCATGGACATATTGGTATTGATATTTTTTTAACAACTTAGTGCAGAAGAACATATATTTACCCATTAAAGGCGTGGAGAAACATATGACCTTAATAATCACAGACGGTTTGTTGAAAGTGCTCAAAAAAACCAAACAAAAAGTATCAGTATAATAATAAAATCAACTTGTATGTATGTATTTTTTTTTGTACAATGGATAAGGTGTGTTAAAAAAATAACCATCATCAGATCACAGATTTGATGTAAATACAGGCGACAGCAACAATGGCTGACTCATTAAGAGCAAGGGGAGTGAACGATTTGAAAAGAGTTAACATCACCGAAACAGTACTGAGAGACGCAAACCAATCCCTGATCGCGACGAGATTGCCCTTTAGCGACTTTGAAGAGATTCTCGAAAAGATTGATCAGGCAGGATACTATTCGATTGAGTGCTGGGGCGGAGCAACCTTCGATTCATGCCTAAGGTATCTTTCGGAAGATCCCTGGGAAAGGCTGAGAAAAATCAAAGCCAAGGTTAAGAATACAAAGCTCCAGATGCTTCTTCGAGGCCAAAACCTTTTGGGTTACAAACATTATCCCGATGATGTGGTCAGAAAATTCGTGGAGCACGCCATTAAGAACGGAATCGATATCATAAGGATCTTTGACGCTCTCAATGACTTCAGAAATATAGAAGTAGCCGTGGAGGAAACCCTTAAGCACGGCGCACACGCCCAGGGTGCGATTTGTTATACCCTCAGCCCCATTCATAACCTGGAGAGCTATGTCAAAATGGGCAAAGAGCTTGAGGCAATGGGCGTAAATTCCATATGCATCAAGGACATGGCCGGCATAATGGGACCGCAGGAAGCCTATGACCTTTTCAAGGCGCTGAGCGAAACCGTCAAGGTTCCGTTGATCCTGCATACACACTCCACAACAGGTCTGGGCCCCATGACTTACATCAAGGCGGTTGAAGCCGGCTGCACCGGGATCGACACCGCTATATCCATCTTCTCCGGAGGATCTGCCCAACCGGCTACTGAAACCATGAGTTACGCCCTCAAGCAAATGGGATATGAAACAGGCCTCAATGAGAAGGTGCTCAAAGAGATCAACGACTTCTTCAGACCCATCAAGGATAAGTTCCTTGAAGCCGGCGTTCTGAGCCCATATGTCATGGGCACGGAAACCGATGCCCTTACCTACCAGATCCCTGGCGGCATGCTTTCCAACCTGATTGCACAGCTTAAGCAGCAAAATGCGCTGGATAAGCTGGATGAGGTGCTCCAGGAAACACCTAAGGTAAGAAAGGACCTCGGTTATCCGCCTCTTGTAACGCCTATGAGCCAGATGGTGGGCGTTCAGGCCGCCATGAACGTTTTGATGGGTGAAAGGTACAAGAATGTATCCAAGGAAGTCAAGGCATATCTCAGGGGCGAATACGGCAAGGCGCCCGGAGAGATAGACCCTGAACTGATCAAGAAAGTTCTTGGGGATGAAAAACCCATTACCAACCGCTATGCTGATAACCTGGAGCCAGAATTTGAAAAGACGAAGATAAAGCTTGGCAGCCTTGCAGAAAGCGACGAAGACGTGCTCTCTTATATAGCCTTCCCGCAGGTCGCCGAGAAGTTCCTCAAGGAAAGAGAAGAAAAAAGAGCTTCCACTGTCAGCTATACAATTATGAAACTGTAAGGGGTGGTGAACGTGACTATTCCGGAAAGTCTATTGGTAAGTGTGTTTGGACTTGCAGTCGTATTTGTGGTTCTGATTTTCCTGAGCCTGGTCATCATGCTTCAGTCCAGGCTGTTTGCGGCATTGAAGCTTGGGAAGAAAGAAGCCCCGCAGAAGAAAACAGAAAAGGCTGAACCTATTGAAAAGAAGGACACAGCCTTCTCAGCAGGCCAGTTAAAGCTCTTTGATGTGGATGAAAAGACTGCTGCCGTCATTATGGCAATCGTAAGCCACGAATCTGGTATTCCGCTTTCAGAACTGCAGTTTAAGAGCATAAAGGCTCTTGATTAGCGGATTGGAATAATGGACAGGGAGGATAACAAAAATGAAGTATATAGTTACGCTGAACGGAAAAAGCTATGAGGTCGAAGTCGAAAAAGGACAGGCCAGTGTTGTCAAGGTAACCCAGGCGCCCGCTGAGCCAGTCCAGGCGCAGCCTGTTGCTGCCCCTGCAGCTCCTGCTCCTGCCGCTCCCGCGCCGGCTGCGGCCCAGCCCGCACCGCAGGCAGCCAATGTATCCGGCGAGCCCATAAAAGCTCCCATGCCTGGAACCATATTGAGTATAAAAGTATCACCGGGCGCATTCGTCAAGAGAGGGGACGTCGTTCTCATACTGGAAGCCATGAAAATGGAGAATGAAATCTTTGCCCCCCGTGACGGCACAGTAGCACAGGTACTTACATCACAGGGAGCATCAGTCAATACGGGTGATATTCTGCTGACGCTCAATTAAGGGGGGTATCAACATGCAGTTCTCGTTCACAGAAACACTGGTAAAAATTTGGGAGATGTCCGGATTCGCATCCATGGACTGGCAGCATCTTGTGATGATCGCGATTTCCGGTGTGCTCATATACCTTGCTATAGTAAAAGGATTTGAGCCCTTGCTGCTCCTTCCCATAGCCTTCGGCATGCTTTTGGCCAACCTGCCCCTTGCGAACCTGATGGCAGGAGAAGTTGAAGGTTCCAGCCAGCCTGGCGGTCTGCTTTACTACTTGTATTTAGGAGTAAAGAAAGGCATTTATCCTTCCCTTATCTTTTTGGGTATAGGAGCCATGACCGACTTCGGGCCGCTGATCGCAAGCCCTATCAGCCTGTTCCTGGGTGCTGCCGCACAATTGGGTATTTATGTTGCTTTTACCATTGCCATAGCTCTTGGCTTTACACCGCAGGAAGCCGCTTCCATAGGAATCATCGGCGGTGCGGACGGCCCGACGGCGATCTATCTTACTACAAAACTGGCTGACCATCTGCTGGGACCTATCGCGATCGCCGCTTACTCATATATGGCATTGATCCCCATGATTCAGCCGCCCCTCATGAGGCTTCTCACCACAAAGAAGGAAAGGGAAACCAAGATGGAACAGCTCAGGGAAGTATCCAAGCTTGAGAAGATAATGTTCCCCATCGTTGTTACCATATTGTGCGTACTCCTTCTGCCTTCGGTAGCGCCCCTTATCGGTATGCTCATGCTGGGCAATCTCTTCAGGGAGTCCGGTGTTGTTGAAAGACTGAGCAATACGGCACAGAATGCGCTGATCAATATCGTTACGATCTTTCTCGGTGTTACCGTAGGCGCAACGGCAAGTGCTGAAAACTTCCTGAGGCTTGAGACAATCAAGATCATCGGTCTTGGCCTTTTGGCGTTCAGCTTCAGCACCGTGGGCGGACTTCTCCTGGGTAAACTGATGTACTGGCTGACAGGCGGAAAGGTCAATCCGCTTATAGGTTCTGCCGGTGTATCGGCTGTTCCCATGGCTGCCCGCGTATCCCAGGTTGAAGGGCAGAAAGCCAATCCTTCAAACTTTCTGCTCATGCATGCCATGGGGCCTAACGTGGCAGGTGTTATAGGTTCGGCTGTCGCGGCAGGTTTCCTGCTTGCCGTGTTTGGTAAATAAATTATACGAAGGTTTAATAGCAGGTAATCGAATAAACACTATTGTTTATCATATTCATCGTGAAGTTTATGGGGGCGTTTGCCCCCATATTCTATTCCAAAAGTGCTGGCCGGATGACGGTTCCAATAATAACCGGCGGGCCGAAATAGCCGCCAGGTATTGAAAATGAAAGCGTTTTAGTGTATCATAATTTACGCACTCTTTTTCGAGGTGTAGCGCAGTTGGTAGCGCGCTTGGTTTGGGACCAAGATGCCGGGGGTTCAAGTCCTCTCACCTCGACCAAAAAGACGTACAGGAAGGAATACTTGTACGTCTTTTTTACATTGGAAGAGGATTTGAAAGATCAGGCCAAGGTCAAGAACGGGCAATGGCTCGACTCCTTTGTGTTAAATATGATAAGATAATAAAAATTCTGGTTGTTATTGACTGCCGTCATGTTTCATTTCAGACTATCCATATGATGAAGGGGCGATTATTATATGAGATATCCGAAACTATTGAAAAGAGGCGACACAATCGGAGTGTGTGCGCCCTCCGGCGGCGTAGGAGGCGAGGTGTGTTTAAAACGCCTTGACAACGCCATCGAAAATGTAAAAGCTCTGGGTTACAGGCTGATCGAAACAGCCTCGGTTCGTAATAGTTCTAAATGCGTCAGTGCTGACAGCGCGACGCGCGCTGAGGAATTTATGAGCCTGTATGAAAACCCGGAAGTGGCGGCGATAATACCTCCCTGGGGCGGCGAGTTTCTGATGGACATGCTGCCGCTTTTGGATTTTGAAAAGCTGTCGTCCCTGCCTGCCAAATGGGTTTGCGGCTACTCGGATATCAGCACGCTTACTTTTTCGCTGACGCTAATGTGCGATATTGCGACAATCCACGGCTCAAACCTCATGAATATGGGCTACGCCCGCATACATGCCGCTGATTTAAGAGTCTTTGACATCATGTCGAAGTCCGTGACCGAACAGGAAAGCTGGGATTTTTGGGGCGGCTATACAAGCTGGGAAGATATCACGCAGGATATTTACAAACTTGATAAGCCCTCTGTTTGGAGGTCCCTGCAGGGCGATGAGAGGATTTGTTTCAAAGGGCGGATGATAGGCGGCTGCATGGATACGCTTTGCAAACTTCTCGGAACCCGCTATGCTCCTGTTGAAGCGTTTTTGGATAAGTATAGGAATGACGGCTTTATTTGGACACTGGAAAGCTGCGAGATGAGCGCTGCGGATATATACCGGAGCCTATGGCAGATGAGGGAGTGCGGTTGGTTCAGATATTGCAGCGGGATAATCATAGGACGGCCGGAAGGATATTCGGACACGCAGGACTTCACATTGTCCGACGCTCTGAGCCAGGGGCTCGGCAGCCTGAATATTCCCGTCATATATGATGCGGACATAGGGCATATTCCGCCGCAGATACAGATAGTCAACGGCTCAATGGGAATAGTGGAATACAATAACGGCAAGGCATATATCCGCCAGAGCCTGATATGATGATGGCAGAAGATGAAAGCTTCCCTCCCTGGTTCAGGGGGCGGGTTTCATCCACATAGACATGGACCTTGATGCCCTTTTCATGGGCCGCATAGATGGGCGCGGTTGCCGTGCCGTAATCCACAAACGCCAGCCAGCCTGCATTGCAATGGATGAGTATATTGACAGGTTCCCGTTGATGGGTCATCCTTTTTGACCCATATGTTCCTGTAATGCCGGCCGTTTATTTTCATGGCTCTTCCCGGCTCCTTGTTTGCTTATCCGTCTTTACGCGGGTAATGATCGTTGAGTTCCTCAAAAAACAATAATAGCACGAAACCCTGATACTATGTTAAGCCTTTTGTCCCAGTAAAGTGTGAGGATCACGCCGCAGACAGAGGTCTTGTGGTACTATGCTTCCGTTACGCTGTATTTCTGCATCTGTAATGCATTATTGCATATCCTGCATGGAATGGAAATGATATAATAAACATATACGGAACTGTAAAATGATTCAAACCCCATATAACCCATAAATGGAAGCAGCGATGGGGACAGGGAAAGATTTTCAAGTGTATTAAGGTATTGGGTGATGCCGGTATGAAACTTGAGCCGAGAATTAAAAGACGCATTATCACAGGTGCTTTGGGCTTCCTTATAATCGCGGCCATCGTGATCGGCCTGATATTGACCGCATCGGACAATGGCAAGGATGCGTTTGATAATGACCAGAACGCTGTGAAGACAGGAAACGGAATTGGACCTTCCGAAACTGCAACTTCCGGAGGACAGGATTTAACCGGCGCAGCAGGAGGGGAACAATCCCCTGCCGCTCAGGATGACGGGGAAAAGCCCGGCGTGCCCACATTAAGGATTTATACCGTGGACCGGGAAATAGGAAGAATTATCGATTTATACGCACAAAAACACTGGGACTTTGAGTACGAACTGGATATATACAACGATGAATTTGTATTTGGGCCGGATGATATCGTCCGCATGGTACGGGAGGAGTTTGACAAAAACGGAGGGACAGATGTTGACCTGTATATTCTTCCGGCCTCGCAAATGGATGAGTTCGTAAAAGGCGAATACTCGAAATACGCGTGCACCTATAAGGAACTCGGCATAGATGTGGAAAAAGCCCTGGCAGAGGCAGACATACCCGAATGCATAGTGGAGGACGGATCAAATCCCGACGGGGAACTGATCGCCCTTCATTACCAGCCTGAAACGGTCCTTTTCCTTTACCGGCGTTCGGTGGCAAAGGAAGTATGGGGCACCGACGATCCGGACAGGATAGCGGAGATTATAGGCTCGGGCACCGAAAAATGGGACAAATTCACCGAAGCGGCAGAAACCCTGAGGGACCACGGGTACTTCATCGTTCCCGGTTACCGCGATCTCGCGTACATGATGGATGCGTCCCCGGCATATAATCCCGGGCCAAAAGAGGCTTTCGAACCTGATCCGCGATGGATCGAGTTCATGGACATGTCGAAGAGCTATCTTGAAAAAGGTTACATTAAGCAAACCCGTGCCTGGAGCTATGAATGGAGCAGGGATCTCTGGGGAGAAAACGACAGGATTTTTGGAGTTCTCTTTCCGACAGATGTTTTCCAGTACTTGTTGTACGATACTGCCGGCGACTGGGCGGTATGCGTTCCTCCTTTCAATATTCGTATGCACAGCAATACAGGCATAATGGTAAGCAAAAACTCGCCCCATAAGGAACTTTTGGGGCACCTGGTCGAATGGATTACGCTGGACAGTTCGGAGAACGGGTTCCAGTACAGCCTGGCAACAAATACACACGGCATATCAAAATTTGACTTCGAAAAGTTCTCTGTAATCTCGGGAACTGTCATGAAGAAAGTTGACGGCGGCAGGGCCTTCCTGGGCGGACAGAACATAAACCCCATGGTGTACAACGCACTGAAAGAAACTAAAGGATTACGGATTGAAGACTTGATAAACTATGACCTTTTCAACGGATTTCTGGACGCAATGGAGTATTACCTTGACGATGAAAAGGACAGGGATACCGCAATCAGCGATTGTGTCCGCGAGGTCCGGGAAACCGGCGAGGTGAAGCGGCGGCCCGGAGATCCTTCCCTGGACGGGACGGTGATACTTAAGGATGAAACCTTCAGGAATGCCGTAAGGGATGCCTTGGGGATTACAAGATATTCGCTGGAAATGTCAAAGTACGATATGGCGGAGGTAACAGAACTGGACCTGTCGGGTTATGATATAGAGAATATCGAGGAAATAGTATATTTCAAGAACCTGGCAAAGCTGAACCTGAGCAATAACAGGATTTCCGACATAAGCCTCCTGAAAGAGCTTAAAAAGCTGAGGGAACTTGATCTTTCAGGAAACATGATAAGCGACATAAGCCCCCTTGGCGGTATGAAATACATGAGGAAGCTCTGCCTTAGCGAAAATAGAATCAGCGATATAAGCGTCCTGAAGGGAATGCCGATTTTGGATGTACTGGACCTTTCCGGGAACGATATAAGCGATATCAGCAGTCTTGAAGGACTGAAGGACTTAAAGGAACTGGACCTGTCGAACAACATGATCAGTAATATAAGCATCATAAGGAACCTGCCGAATTTAAAAAGCCTGAACCTTGCAGGAAACCAGGTAAAAGACAGGTCGCCGGCGAAACATGTGGCTGATGTAAAATGGGACTAGGCAATAGCTTTACTTTCGGATACAGTCTTGAACGCTAAAAGAAAACGGCATGCCGAAGAGGCATGCCCATAATTTTGTTTATACTAAAAAATGCATCAAACATTGATAAATAATTAACATACATTTGTATGATTAACCAATAGCAATAAAAGAAGTTCGGTGTTACAATGAAATTGTTAATAAATTAACGTTAATTATTTAACAGTCGTTCCTTCTCTGGGAAGCAATATGGAGAGGGTTTTTTAAGAACAAAGTATGTTAAATAATTAACAATAGACTGATGTAAGAAGCAATATGTTCAGGTCTTGTAACAAGGCAGGTATGGGCGAAAGGAGGATGATTATGACCAGGATGGCTGCGAACAATAACGTCAGGTACAACGTCGTTGACAGCGTGGATAAGCTTAAGGAGGCACTGGAAAGGGTAAAGGAAGCACAGAAGAGGTTTTCAACCTACACCCAGGAGCAGGTGGACAGGATCTTCCTTGCTGCAGCCTCAGCGGCAAATAAGGCAAGGATCCCGCTGGCTAAAATGGCCGTGGAGGAAACCGGCATGGGCGTTGCCGAGGATAAGGTGATCAAAAATCACTATGCTTCCGAGTATATTTACAACGCTTATAAGGATGTTAAAACCTGCGGCGTTATAGAGGAAGACAAGGCCTACGGGATAAAGAAGATCGCAGAACCCGTGGGCGTAATCGCGGCAATTATTCCGACCACCAACCCTACGTCAACGGCGATCTTTAAGACCCTTCTGGCCCTTAAGACCAGGAATGGGATCATCATAAGCCCGCACCCGAGGGCAAAGAACTGCACCATTGAAGCGTCCAGGATCGTCCTGGAAGCGGCTGTGGAGGCTGGCGCTCCCGAGGGAATAATCGGCTGGATCGATGTTCCTTCCCTTGAGATGACGAATTTTCTCATGAAGGAGGCAGACCTGATCCTGGCAACAGGCGGCCCGGGACTGGTAAAATCGGCGTATTCGTCGGGAAAACCGGCCATAGGCGTGGGCCCCGGAAACGTGCCTGCCATCATAGATGATTCTGCAGATATCCTGCTTGCTGTTAACTCCATCATCCATTCCAAAACCTTTGACAACGGCATGATCTGCGCGTCGGAGCAGGCGGTGATAATCCTTGACAAGGTCTATGACAAGGTAAAAGAGGAGTTCAGGAACAGGGGCTGCTATTTCCTCAATAAGGAAGAACTCAAGAAGGTCCGCAGGACCATCGTCATAAACGGCGCTCTCAATGCGAAGATCGTCGGTCAAACGGCTTTCAGGATCGCGGAAATGGCCGGCATTTCGGTTCCCGGAAATACCAGGATCCTCATAGGGGAAGTTGAGAAAACCGACCTTACCGAGGAATTCGCCTATGAAAAGCTCTCGCCCGTCCTTGCCATGTACAGGGCAAAGGACTTTGCCGAGGCTTTGAATAAGGCCGAACGCCTTGTGGAGATCGGAGGCTACGGGCATACCGCTGCCATTTATTTGAATACCGTAACCGGACAGGAAAAGCTGAATGAGTTTTCAGAACGTATGAAAGCCTGCCGAATCCTTGTCAATACCCCCTCATCCCATGGCGGCATAGGCGACCTGTATAACTTTAAACTTGCTCCGTCCCTTACCCTGGGCTGCGGTTCATGGGGAGGCAACTCTGTATCGGATAATGTAGGTGTCAAGCACCTTCTCAACATCAAGACCGTGGCCGAAAGGCGGGAAAACATGCTCTGGTTCAGAGCCCCCGAAAAGGTCTATTTAAAGAGGGGCAGCCTGCCTGTTGCACTGGACGAGCTTAAGAATGTGATGGGAAAGAAGAAGGCCTTTATAGTGACCGATTCCTTCCTCTATAAGAACGGCTATACAAAAGCCATTACGGATAAACTGGACGAGATGGGCATAACCCATACGACCTTCTTCGATGTGGAACCCGATCCTTCCCTTGATTGCGCGAAAAGGGGAGCGGCTGAAATGCTCCGGTTCGAGCCCGACTGCATCATCGCCGTGGGCGGCGGTTCCGCCATGGATGCGGCAAAGATCATGTGGGTACTCTATGAGCACCCTGAGGCCGATTTCATGGATATGGCCATGCGTTTCATGGATATCAGAAAACGCGTATACACCTTCCCCAGGATGGGTGAAAAGGCATACTTCGTGGCGATTCCCACAACCGCCGGCACAGGCTCCGAGGTAACCCCATTTGCGGTAATCACCGATGAAAAGACAGGCATAAAATACCCGCTGGCGGACTACGAGCTTCTGCCCGACATGGCCATTGTCGACGCTGACCTGATGATGGATATGCCCAAAGGGCTCACGGCAGCCTCAGGTATAGACGCATTGACCCACGCACTGGAAGCATACGCATCCATGATGGCTACAGACTTCACCGACGGGCTTGCGCTGAAGGCACTGAAGATGATATTCGAATACCTGCCAAGGGCATATGAAAACGGGGCCCTGGATCCCGTCGCCCGTGAGAAGATGGCCAACGCCTCAACCATTGCCGGTATGGCATTCGCCAACGCATTCCTGGGTGTCTGCCATTCCATGGCCCATAAGCTCGGCGCCTTCTTCCACCTGCCCCATGGCGTAGCCAATGCATTGATGATCAGCGAGGTCATCAGGTTCAACGCGGCTGAAGCCCCTGCCAAGATGGGCACCTTCCCGCAGTATGACCATCCTCATACCCTAAAAAGGTATGCGGAAATCGCGGACTACCTCGGAATAAAGGGCAGGAACAACACTGAAAAGCTCAACAACCTTATTGCCGCAATAGAGGAGTTGAAAGAGAAGGTCGGTATTAAAAAGACCGTACGGGACTATGGCATCGACGAGAAAGAATTCCTCGACCGGCTGGACGAGATGGCCGAGCAGGCCTTTGACGACCAGTGCACCGGCACGAATCCCCGTTTCCCGCTGATAAGCGAGATCAGGGAAATGTACCTCCGGGCATATTACGGAGAATTAAAACTTCAAAATGCGAAAGCCCACGATGGACTGACAGAGCAGTACGAGACCGAGCAGAAGGCGAGCGCATGAACACCCTGCAAAAGTTTTATCCGCCCGGGGAGCGAAGCTCCTGGACGGGAGCCCGTCAAACCCCTTTATATATAATCGATGCAATAAGAGCCAGCCAGCGATGGTTGGCTCTTATTGACTTTACGGGCAACATCATTAATAAAGTCGAGAAGATGCCTGTCCTGGTATGCTATACTGGTAACACATCAGGAAGATAAAGTAAACGGTTGTGGTGTGATGAGAATACAGGCTCTTCTGCGCCTGGTGCGGCGCAGAAAAGGTAAACCGCATAGCGCCGGACGATATTAAGGCGTTAAGCAGCGTAATAAAACAAGGAGAACTGTATTGAAGGGCGATGCCGTATTATGGTATCGTCTTTGATGCTGTCTGCAGCCCGCTTTCCACTATCTCGACGAACCTGGCCGAGGCAGGTGAAAGCGGAACGCTCTTTAGGGTGCAAAAGCCTATGGCGCGCTCGGGAATGGGCTCCTCAAGCTCCACTTTCCAGAGCAGGCCCTTTTCCAGGTAATCCCGGGAGAACTCCTCGATGACACATGCAACGCCGAAATTGAACCTGGCAAATTCCAGGAGCAGGTCATGGGACCCCAGCTCGATCTCGGCTTTGACCCTAACCCCCCTGGACAGCATGTATTGTTCCACATAACGCCTCGAATTGGATTTGCTTTCAAGAAGGATCAGCGGAAGCTCCGCAATCTCTTTGAGGCTCATGGGCAAACTGCATGCTTCCCTGAACCTGTCCCCGCAGACAAAGACATCATGTATGGAGATGCATTTCTTTATCTTCAGCGCCGGGTCCTTTACGGGCAGGTTGCATATGGCGAGATCGATTTCCCCCGATTTAACCAGCGAGCAAAGGTCCGGGGTCGTACGGTTGATGACCCGCAGATCTATTTTAGGGTACATCTGGTGGAACTTGACCATATGGGGCAGCAGGAAGTATTTTGAAATGGTGTCTCCAACCCCAATCTTCAGCTCGCCGGACTCCAGGTTGTGAAGTTCCGCAAGCTTTGATTCACCCATGTTTACGAGGTTTAATGCCGATTCCACGTATTCGTGCAGGAGCTGACCTTCATAAGTCAGGGTCACACCCTTGGGCGACCGGATGAAAAGGCGGGAACCCAGCTCATTTTCCAGGTTCATAATGGCAAGGCTGACCGCGGGCTGCGATATGTACAGCGCCTTTGCCGCTCCCGAAAAGCTTTTATGGCGTGCTACCTCCGCAAAGATCCTGTATGAGTCAAGGTTACCAATCATATAAGCACCTCTTATAACTAATATAAATGGTATGTATTTCACTTATATCATAGACGCCATTATAATACAAGTGTGCGGATATAATGACCCATAGGAGGGACATCCATGGAAAGAATGGTTGGAACGGTTGTGCGCGGACTTCGCACGCCGATCATAAACAAAGGAGATAACCTCGCGGATATCGTGGTGGATACCATTATCAAGGCCTCCCGGGCCGAGGGGTTCCAGGTACAGGACAGGGATATCGTGGGCATTACCGAGTCGGTCGTTGCCCGTGCCCAGGGCAATTACGCCTCTGTTGACGCCATTGCCAGGGATGTGAGAAATAAACTTGGCGGGGGCACTATCGGGGTAATCTTTCCCATTCTCAGCAGGAACCGCTTTGCCGTCTGCCTGCGCGG
>JAAXZX010000141.1 GCA_012719645.1 Clostridiaceae bacterium | reverse complement strand
CGGATGTATTCCCATTTTCCAGTGGTAGAACAATTCTGGTTTAGCTTTCGCCAGTCGAGCCAAGTATCTGAACGCTTTTCCTTTGCTCCCTTTCAGACTCTTATACTTTTTCTTGCACCACCTTACTAATGTGAGATTCACGTAGTCTAATGCTTTCCTTGCTTCCCTTGCTCCGAATCTTGTAAAGTAGTTAGCCCATCCCCTTATTACTGGGTTCATTTCTTCTGCCAACTCCTCAATGTGTACTATTTTGTTATTCATTCTTATTTCCCTTATGCTATCTCTAAGCTTTTGACATGCTTCCTTGCTGGCCGCCGGGCTGAATGTATTAAAGAAGTTGCCATACTTACTCCTGACATGCCTTCTTCTAAAGGTATACCCAAGAAAATCAAAAGATTCATGTTCATGCCTTCCTATAAATTTATCGCTCCTGCAATATACTATTCGTGTCTTTTCCGGGTGTAACTCCAACTTACATTCAAGCATTCTTTTCTTTAATTCCCTTGCGATATATTCTGCCTCTTCCTTTGTTCTGCAGTGCACTATTCCGTCATCCGCATATCTCACCCATTGATTCGCTGGAAACTTCTTTTCCATCCATTTGTCAAATGCATAATGCATAAAGAGATTTGCTAAAACTGGACTTATCACTCCTCCTTGTGGTGTTCCACATTCCCTTTGCTGTATTGTCCCATCAGGCATTCTTATCGGTGCTTTCAGAAACCTCTCTATATACAGAATCACCCATTTGCTGTCTGTGTGCTTTCTTACTGCCTTCATCAATAACTCATGGTCGATATTGTCAAACAATCCTTTAATGTCAAACTCCAATACCCACGGTGTTTTCCAACACCTCTCACGAGTTACTCCTATAGCGTCTATTGCCGAACGTTTTGGTCTATATCCATACGAATTCTCACAGAATATTGGCTCCACTAACGGCTCTAAGCTCATTCTGACAGTCATCTGGGCTACTCTGTCCCCTATCGTAGGTATTCCTAACAGCCTTTTCTTCCCGTTTTTCTTTGGTATTTCTACCCCTCTTACTGCTTCCGGAAAGTAACTGCCTGATGACATCCTGTTCCATATCTTATATAGATTGTTCTTTAAGTCCTTTTCAAACTCTTCGATGCTGACTCCATCAATGCCACCGGCTCCATGATTCGCTTTTACACGTTTGTACGCCTCCAGCACCTGATGTCGTGATATCTCAAACGACTTTCTTTCCCCCATTAAATCCTCCCATTTCTGGTTGTTTAATTTAAGAAGTATAGATAACAGAATCCCTTCGCTCCACTGCCATTACAGCAACTTCCTCACTACTACGAATTCTTCCGCATCTATGCCCTACATCGCTACTTTCATCCTTGTCATTCTCTCGCTTGGATTTTTCACTTAACATTAGAGCACAGACTTCTCCTGTTCCTTGTAAGAGCCTGTACCAAGCTCCTGCAACCTCTACGCCGGCAGCTGTCTGAACAGTAATCAGGCTCCCTTCAGACTTATCACGTATGGTAAAAAACACCCGCTTTTGACTGCACCTATGTATTAACGACGCTTATTCGATTGTTCATTTTCATTCAGCTTCTTGGCACGCACTTGATTGATTCATCAACCTTTTCCTGTTACGCTCAATACCACAGCTTTTGTCTGCAGCACCAACAGGCAGTTTGAAACCTGCACCTGAATGCCGATTCCGAGAGGCCTTCTCTCATCTCTTACAAAGCATGATTTGATTGCGTCCTTCATTCCCCCTCTCATCGCAATCAATCTTCAGGACACACTTTTACGCTTACGTACATCCATTAGTGTAATAAATTCATAATAAAGTATCGTATCCTCTACATCGAGTACCTGAAGTTATCTCTCTTTTTATAGAACAATCAATATTTGAATAGCCCACACCCCAGCTCCTTAAACTCCTCTATCTTTATCAATAAATCATCTTCCGAACAACTGAGATAATCAGCAAAACATCGAAGGCAAAAGAACTTTTTCACCTGCCTACCAAGCAGCTTCTTATTAAGAGCAATATGATCCTTTTCTAATTTTGTATCGCACAAATGGCATATCACAATTTTCATTTACATCAATCCCTTAAGCTACTTCTTAACTTAATATCAGGAATATCCTTACCCCTGAACTCTGTATCAATAATACCAAGCTGAGTCTTAATAATTCTCCGCATTGCTTTGGCTGGCTCAAGACAATATTGATTGAATTCTTCAACATTTACATCTTCTGATCTCCTTACATGTGGGAAGAGCAATTTCATGAATCCAGTACATAGTCTTTTTATTGCCTCAGTATCTCTTGTATCAGCATTTTTAGGCACTTCTAGGACATCATCAACAATTGCCCTGTAAATTAGTTCATTCCTCATTAAATGAATAATCTCAGAAAAATACTCAACATTTAATGCCCATCCGTTTACTTTCAGGTTTTCCTTCATTCTTGGAATGTCCCAACCTTTAATAAATCCATGGAACCGATCAATCAATGCAGACTCATGAAAGATTTCTGGTAAGTTAGAAAACATATTTACATTGACATTCATCCGCTCCTCTTCTATATTACCGAGTAATATTAACCCTGACTCTCCAACGCCCCTATAGTCTCCAACCCGGTACTCACCACTTTCCAAATAACCTTTCAATGCCCCTTGCATTTCATTCTTATCCGGAAAAGCTATACTTTGTATTTCATCAAAAGCGACATAATCATAGTGAGAGGCAAGTCCACTTGTTCTTTTACTAATATCATAAAACATTTTAGCTCTTGAAATGCTTCCGCCACTAACTAGCCAACCATATTTACTTATCTGAGAAAATAAATAAGACTTACCTGTTCCCTTTGGTGCTAGTTCAATAAGATTAACTCTCTTCTCGACAAATGGAAGCAACCTACTGATCATTGTAAGTTTTTGAGTATTACTTGCATAACCAGCAGGATTATAATCAATTGCACTTAATACAACATCTATCCATTCGTCAATTGTAAAACCTTTTCGCGCCTCAACGTAATACTCCAAATCTATATTATAAGGACAGAACTGCTTAAAATCTATCATCTTAATTTTACTTTCATTCCGAGTACCATTGCCCTCATCACACACCAGTTCAACAATACCCCAAACTTCATTTGGTGACAAAAGATAATCCTTATTTAGCTCCACAGTATCCCAATCTGCAATAGCTTCACCTTTTTTCTTTGGTACGCCAAAGTCAGGTAAGCTAAACAAAGCAGTTCTTGTAGTAATATCAATCTCTACCTTTACTTTAGCAAGAAACTTTACACTTTGATAATTTCTCGCCATTTCATATTTGAGCTGTTCCCAATGCTCTTTTTTGGGTATTACTTTTTTTACATAAGCAGCTACCTCTTCTTTATCAATTATCCCATTTTCATCAGCAAACTTCATGAGTATCCAATCTCTCATAAAAGAAGGCAAACTTAAAGCTGAGAAAAATTTACCCTGTTCAGGAGATTTGAAAACTAGCATATCAGAAAAATACCTTTTAAGTTTCTCAGTCATAGATTTCACCTACTATATATCTAAATTTGATGTTATACCTTTAATTATCTTATATTCTATTGTTCCTAAAGTACGATTTGCAACAATCTTTGCCTTATATACCTCCTTCTTATCAACATCAGGTTCAAAATACCAGGAGTTTCCATCTTTAATGCATTTATATCTCTTATTTCCAATCACCGCATACAAATTGTCATAATCTTTATTAAGTTTAAACCTAATAACAACTTTTTGACCAGCTTTCAATCTAACTTCACGTGTCAGCAATATAGGAATATCAGCTTCATCAAAGGGCTTTTTCGACAGTTCGATCACTGGTACCAATACCTCTTCCAAACTCGCACCACCGTGTATTTCACCTTTTACTCCACCACTTATACTAAATCTATCGTAATCGGCAAACACATGGTATTCTCCATAGTCAATACATCCCAAAAATTCATCGCTATATTGAATATTATTATCAACGCAATACCGTCCATGTCGTTCAACTTTGGAAGTTTCTTTAGCTTTAACTGTAGTTCCTTGACCTATTACAGCCAATCTACTTGCTCCATGATCTGAAGCTATTATAACTCTATCATAATCAGATAACAAAGAAGTCGCTTCTTTCAATGCTTTTTCAATCAACTCAAATTCATATGGAATATAAGCCGGATATTCTATTGATTCATGCTTGGCTTTATCCAACTCTCTAAATGGCGGTGCACTATTGCGAAACTTTACAAAATCGTTATTGCATTCAGTAGTCGTTGGAATATTTGCATATCCTATTTTAATATTGTAGAACAGACTTCCATAGTTACTTTTAAGAATGTACTTTATCAAATTAAGATATTCTACTCCTAAGGCATCAATCCAATAGATAATAGAATCAGATCTATAT
>JAAXZX010000135.1 GCA_012719645.1 Clostridiaceae bacterium | reverse complement strand
TCCGGCCCAGTACCTTCGCTTAGAAAAATCCTTTCTTTCCTTGTCTGCCATCACCCAGTAGCTGTGACTCGTATCTATTTTAATTGTCACACTTTCGGTCTTGCCTGTTTCTATGGCGTACTTATCGGCCTCAGCCGTCATGATACACTCAATGCTTGGAATGGCTGGGATTTCCACCGTGTTCCAGTTCGTGCCATCGTATTCTAACTTTATGATGATTTTACATCCTTCGTTTGGCTGGGTTAAAACCAACGCTCTTTTATATATTTCTGTGTAATCAGTACTACCTTCGGGAATTCTGAACAGCTTAAGAAGATTGAATCCAGTGTCAGTTTCGCCTTTTGTAGGGTGGTCTTCATCATAGAAGTTGGTGGTGAGAATGTAATTGAGAATAGCGTCATCTTTTATTATTTTGTCCCATGATTCCAACGCTTCAGGTATCTCTTGCCATTCTACATTTGTATAGTTTTCATCAAATACATTACCGCGTCTTTCAATGCGCCGAAAATACCGATCGTTTGTAATTGGTTGATTATAATAGTTGAATCCAAGATATTTATATTCGCCCGGTTCACCTTTTTTGTTTACCATTGTGCCGCTTTTATCAACAAGAAAATCACCGAAGGGAGAATCGTATATTGCGGTTTTGTGTTGCATGGATAATGTGATATTAAGATCATATTCATTATTTTTAGAGTGGGGTGGGAAAAATGCTAACGAACTGTTTGTTGTTAATAATATGAGAATAATGATAAATAATACTACAATCAGTTTGTTTTTCATTTTCTCACTTCCGGCTTGTCGGTCCAGAAACTTTCCCTCATGACATCCGGATAGCTGCGATAATATGCGATTTCAATATTTGCATTCGGAAGTACACCAAAATACTTGTCAGTTATTTTTGAACCTTCCACAGCAACTTTTGTAATCTTTTCAACCACGAAGTCGCAAAATGCTTTACCCTGTGCTGGGCCATAAACTATCTGGCAAAGATGAAGCAAAACATTTTTGTATTTCTCCTGAACCCAGTTTATCTTTGAACGATCCATTCCGTGATAAAACCCTTGGTCTGTAATATATTGATCTTCATACAATACCCCTATATCCCACCTGTAATACGATGGATACTTTTGTTCACCAGGCGCATATTTCTTGGCAATGTAGCTCATTTGGGGTTCCGCATAAATAAACAGGTCAATGTCTGCGTCATAGATATCGCTTACAATATGGTAACCTAAACGTGCATATTCACCGTAATTATTGTACAAAAGACTGAATGCATTTCCATTCTTGTTGGCGTAATACGCCATGGTCTTTGCGCACTCATACAGAAGCTCGTGAATAATGGGGTTATTTTTATCAGATAACAGGGTAGGTGCAGTATTTATTGCGTTTCGAAGATAAATCTTCCTATTTTCTATCTTGGCAATACAATAGAAATCCTCCGCATTCTCCCTTATATACGCCTCGAACTCCGCATCGCTCCATATCTCTTCGGGGGGAGTGTAGACCGTCCTGATACCAGGTTCCAACATATTATGGATAACAGCCGCGGCGGAAGCCCGTGTAAGGCTGTCATTTGGCCTGAAATAGCCATCAGCTCCGCCGACAAGAATTCCAAGCTGGTATGCCTTGCAGACATAGTCACGAAGGTTTACAGGAATACTGTCATAATCGACTATCCTCGATCTTATGTCGTTCTCATTGTAGGTGATATCCTTCTCGCCGGTTATCATGGGAAGGGACCGGATGATAATCCTTGACATCTCGGCCCTTGTAATAGCCCGCCTGTAATCATTGAACTCCCCCGGTAGTACAAAGCCAAGCTCAATGCCTTTGGAAACGTATACATCTCCCCAGTACTTGTCCGGTGGCACTATTACACCTCTTCCGGCGGCTGCAACGGTTATCTTTATGAATTGCTCAACCGTGAGGTTGTCCAAGGGGCCGAAGTTTCCCGCATATCCCACCATAAGCTCATTCGGA
>JAAXZX010000134.1 GCA_012719645.1 Clostridiaceae bacterium | reverse complement strand
CTCCATAAGGAACAGGCCTTTCTTTCTTGCATACCCTATCAGGGTTTCCGCTTCCCTGGCATTCAGGGTAAACGGTTTTTCGCACAGCACAGCCTTTCCGGCTTTCAGGCAGAGCATGGCCCCCTCAAAATGGAAGGGATGCGGAGTCGCGATATAGACGATATCCACCTCCGGATCATTAACAAGCTCTTCATAGCTGCCATAGGCATGCTCTATCCCATGCTTACTGCCAAAATCCCGGGCCTTGTCCAGGGATCTTGACGCCACCGCGACGATCCTGGCATCATCAAGAATCTTCAACCCATCACAGAACTTGTTGGCAATCGTGCCTGTCGCCATAATGCCCCAACCGATCTTTTCCTTCATACGAATTCTCCTTTCGCCCTTATTGACCTTATCTTGGAACCTTCCCTCAAAAGAACAATTTCCTGTGCCCGTTTTCCGTATATATCCAATTTACCACAGCCCACTGCCTGCTTTCCATACCGAGTCTGACAAACTGGATTATACTTGTTACTCACCCCTGTCCGGCGAGGGGAATACACTATTACTGTGTACAACCCTTATACAGGGAGGATCCACAGATGGTAGAAACAGTAATAATGCCCGGACAGCACAGGCTGCCGCCCCTGCCATACCCTTACGACGCGCTGGAACCCGTCATCAGCGAAGAAGCATTGAGGATTCATCATGACAAACACCACAAGGCCTATGTAGACGGCCTCAACAGGGCTGAACTGGCCATGGTGGAGGCTCGAAGAAGCAACAGTTACGAATTTGTAAAATACTGGGAGAATCAGTTGGCCTACAATGGTTCAGGACACATTCTGCACAGCATATTCTGGACCAACATGGCCCCTGCCGGGACAGGAGGCCAGCCCGGGCTTGCCACGTCCGCGCAGATCAACCTCTATTTCGGCAGCTTCGACAATTTTAAAGAGCAGTTCATTCAAGCCACAGAAAAGGTTGAGGCTTCCGGTTGGGGCATATTGACCTGGCATCCCGCGTGGCGCAGGATGGAACTTCTGCAATGCGAAAAGCACCAGAATCTGACCCAATGGAGCGGCATACTCATTCTTGTCTGCGATGTGTGGGAGCATGCCTACTACCTGGATTACCAGAACAGGCGAAGAGAATACATCGACAAATGGTGGAGCCTGATCAACTGGGATGATGTGGAGAGGCGGCTTCTGCTCGCCTTCAGGGGCCAGGTTCCCATCGTCCTCTGAGATAAAATAATCTTATCCCGTATCATGGTATATCTATCAGGTCGGCTGTGATCCGCAGGGAAGTACAGGCGTTTTTTTTGTTGCTATAAGAACAGAAAGGCTGGTATAATAATACAGAACATCTGTTTGATTAATTTCGGGGGGAAACAGCATGGATTATCCTGATTGCCTTTCAAGCTTCAGTCCCGTTGTGCGGGACTGGTTTCTCGAAAATGTGGGCATGCCCAGCGAACCCCAGGCCAGGGGATGGCCCGAGATAGCCCTGGAAAGAAATGTGCTCATCTGCGCGCCCACAGGTTCGGGGAAAACATTCTCAGCTTTCTTAAAATGCCTTGACAGGATTTACTCTGATAAGACACCCGGCACCAAAAATACCGGTATCCGAATTGTCTATGTTTCACCCCTGAAGGCATTGAATAACGATATATACAGAAACCTGGAACTCCCGGTGATGGGTATTCGTCAAAAGGCCCATGCCATGGGCATCAATCTTCCCGATATTGATATTGCTGTCCGAACAGGTGACACAACTCAGAAGGAGCGGGCCAGGATGCTGAAGAATCCGCCCGATATACTGATCACAACACCCGAGTCCCTGTTCATCATGCTGACCGCAGCATCTTCAAAAAGCTCTTCGCCGAAGTGGAATATCTCATCGTAGATGAGATTCATTCCATTTGCGCCAACAAGCGCGGCGTTCATCTGTCGGTCAGCCTGGAGCGGCTGGAGCGTCTTTGCGGCAAGCCGCTGAAGCGTATCGGCCTGTCAGCCACCATCAATCCGATTTCAGAAGCCGCCCGTTATCTTGCCGGGGCCCGGAAAACAGCCGATGGGAAGGGTGCTGTGAAATATGTACCCAGAGACATCACCGTCATCAACTGTGACAGGAAAAGGCCCTTTGAACTCACCATCAATCTGCCGGTCAAGGATCTGAAGGTCCTGCCGGAGAACACCATCTGGCCTGCCATATACTCACAGCTTCTTGCACTGGTTCAGTCCCATAAATCCACCCTCATATTTGTGAATAACCGGAAAACGGCTGAGCTTGTGGCTTCTGGCCTTAATCAGCTGGCCGGCGAGCCCTTTGTCAGAACCCATCACGGCAGTGTGTCCAGGGAGATCAGGCATGACCTTGAGAACCAGCTCAAGGAGGGTAAGATCAATTGTCTGGTCGCCACCTCCTCCCTGGAGCTGGGCATCGATATTGGGAGCATTGATCTGATTGTCCAGGTTTCCTCCCCCGGCTCGGTTTCGCAGATGCTTCAGAGAATCGGCAGATCAGGTCACAGGCTGGATCTGACCAGCAAGGGTGTGATCATTCCCAAAACCAGGGGCGATCTTTTGGCATCGGCCTTTATCGCCAACCAATCCAAACAGCGGAACATCGAAAACATCAGGGTACCAAGGAACTGCCTCGACATATTGGCTCAGCAAATCACTTCCATCGCCTGTGAAGGTGAAATCTCCACCGATGAGGCATATGATCTTATCCGTCATGCCTGCCCCTATATGGATCTCCCCCGCAGGCAGTTTGAGGATGTATTGCTCATGTTGTCCGATCCGTCCCCTGAGGAAGCGCCCGGTTCCGTCAAACCCAGAATCATCCTTGACAGGGCCGCCCAAAGAATCCGCGGCACTCCTGCAGGCAGGCGGATGTGCCTGACTTGCGGGGGAACCATTACCGACAAGGGCAATTATACCGTCTATCTGAAGGACACCAATATGAAGCTGGGTGAACTCCAGGAAGAATTCGTGTTTGAGAGCAGGGTCGGCGACCGTTTCTTTTTGGGCAGCTCGGTCTGGCGTGTGGAAAAGGTGGAAAAGGACCGGGTTATCGTAACACCCTCCTCCGCCGCAGGCGCCAGGGTACCCTTCTGGATTGGCGACCGGGTTCTGAGAACCTATGAAACCGGTGTGAGTTACGGCAAGTTTCTGAAAAGGCTGGAAGAGGCTTATGACAGACCAGGTTTTGAGAACTGGGCCTTTGAGGAATGCGGCCTTGATAAAACGGCGGCCGATAATCTCAGGCAGTACATCTCCGACCAGATCACGGAATGCGGAAGGCTCCCCAGTGACCAACTGATCATATGCGAGCATTTCAGTGATGAAGTCGGCGACAGGCGCATTCTGATCCACTCGCCCTTTGGCGGAAAGGTCCACGCGCCGCTGGCTGTCATACTCCATAAGAAATTGACCCGCCTTCTCAATTGCAGAATGGAATATGTCTATAATGATGACGGTATTCTTTTTCACATGATCGGCTATACCGGCAGGCTGTCCAACATCTTCTCCCTGCTGACCCGTGAAAATATTGAGGATGAAGTTTTCGAGCAGCTCCCTGAGGCACCCCTGTTCAATATTAACCTAAGGTACAACCTTATTCGTTCCTTCCTGGTTGAGGGAGGCGGCTTTGGAAAGCGGATGCCCCTGTGGATACAGAGAATACGCTGTGCCGAGGCAGCCGAATCGGTGATCACCAAACCCGACCACCCTGTTATCGTAGAAACCTTCCGGGAATGCATGAATGACATATTTGATATCCAAAACCTGTATCAACTCATAGAAAAAATCTCATACAACAAGATTCAGGTTTTGGATGTGTACCGGGACAACCCTTCCCCGTTTTCCGCCGAGCTGATTTTTAACTTCTGGCAGATCTACCAGTACACCTACGACCTTCCCGCTGCTGAAAGAAGAAACCAGCTTTTGGTCAACGACAGGGATTTTATCCAGCTTGCCGGCGGGATCAACGCCGAATATGAACTGATGGATCCCCGGGCTGTAGCGCTGGTAGAGAAAGAGCTGGCGGCATATAAGTATCATACAAAGATTCGTCATGCGGATGACCTGTACTATTTCCTCCACTCCTTTGGCGAATTGAAGGCGGAACCCTATTCCAGCACACTGCTGAAGACAGTGGATGAAAAAAACTTGGCACAATACCTGGAAGAGCTTGAAAGGCAAAGCAGGATACTGAGGCTGCATATTGATCAAACTCCGGATTACTATTGGATAACCGCGGAAGACTATCCGCTTTACTGCAAGGTTTTCGGAACAGACATGGCCTCTTCCTCTGTTTTATCCGGTCCGCCGGGATCCGAAAGGGAAACCCCGGCGTCAGAATGGCTTAACAGCTATATCTTTAAGCTTGACGCCCATGAGCTTGACGCCGCTGTCCACATCCTTAGAAGACATGTCATGTGCAGGGGTCCTTTCACTTCTTCGGACATTGCTGCCCGCTACCGGATGGCTCCGGAACTGATCCTGAAAGCTCTGGAAAAATTGACCGCTTCCGGTGAAGTGATCAGGATCCGGCAGGATCAGGATGAAAGCGGTGTGGTTTATTGTCAGGCCAGGGTCTTTGAACGGATTAAGAAAAAAACCGTCATGCTGGCCAGGAGTGATATGAAGCCCAAAAGCCCGGATGTATACTGTTCCTTTCTCTTCATGCGTCATGGGCTGTATGAGAACGTCCTGCCCCCTGACGAGAAGCTTATCCAGGTTATTGGAAAACTCAGCGGATTATTTCTGCCCGCCTCCTGGTGGGAAGACTTTGTCTTTCCATCACGGGTCAAAAAATACGATGCCCGGCTGCTGGATTATCTCTGCTCATCCGGTGTCATACGCTGGGTTGGCAGGACAACGGGAACCACCAGGGAAACCGCTTTTTACCTTATGGAGGAGCAGGCGGATCTGGAATCCTCCGAACCCGGCCAGTCCGGGAGTCCTACGTTGGATTCCGACGAGCAGAGGATTGTTGAGATACTCACCCACAGGGGGGCCTGCTTTTTAAATGATCTGTCAAAGGCCTCAGGCCTTTCCGCGGGCGATATCCTGTACAAAATGGAGAGACTCGTATGGAACGGTATTGTCACCAATGACGCCTACTCAGTCATACGCTACTACCTGGATATTGCCAGGAAGAATTCATCCTATGCAAAATATCACACCTATCCCAACATGGGAAGGTGGTACCTGGCCGGGAACCTGGAATACCCGTACTGTGCAGAAGGCCTTTTTCGTCAGGTCAACCGGTATCTTGACCGCTATGGGCTCATCTCAAAGGATATTGTCAATGCGGACAGGAGTCTTTACAGTTGGAGCGATATTTACGCCTTTCTGAAGAACAACGAGTATTCCAGCGGCATCAAGCGCGGGTTGTACGTAGCAGGTATGACCGGCATCCAGTTTGCAAGGGACAAGGATCTGGAACTCATACGGATGCAGGATTCGCCAGGTAATGATGAAAGATATGTCACCCTCTGCTATTGTGACCCGGCTAATCCATACAAGGATATTCTGGGCAAGGTTTCTTCCATGAATCTGATAAAGAGCACGGGAACAGCCGTTGTATTCAGAAATGGTACGCCGGTTCTGGCTGTAAAGGAATACGGCAATACATTTCAACCCCTGTGCCATGATAAGGAAGTCCTTGAACAGGCCTCCGTTCATTTTTTAGAAAGCTTTAACGCCAAGTCGGTCTGGGCTGCCAGGAAAAATATCGCCACCAGGTTTTGGGAGGATGGTTCATCCGATGAACCGGAGAGAAAAATAGAAGATTCCCCCATATTCGAAGCGCTTATCAGGGCGGGCTGCAGCCAGGGATACAATGGTATCACCTACTGGCGCAAAACAGTATAAATCATTAAGCTTACAGTATTTAACACAGAGGGACGGTTCTATTGATTTAGAACCGTCCCTTGCGTAATTGAGAAATGATCAGTGCGCATGATTACCCGTTAGAAATCGCTGATTCCCGTTAACGGGTGTCTTTTTATGCACCCGTTACTCCTGACCATTGCCGTTCTTTCTCATATAGAAGTAGATGTTATAGATCATATCGGCAACTTCTTCCCGGCTGGTGTTGCTTCCGGGCCTGAATACCGGATCCGCAGGAACCAGGCCTTCACCTGTCAGGAGCGCAATGGGCTCTCTCGCATAACCGGCAATGTCGTCTTTGTCCCGGAGCTTATCCAGTTGACTCAGATCCGCGGATTTATCAAGAACGTTAAATATCCGCAATGCCTTT
>JAAXZX010000021.1 GCA_012719645.1 Clostridiaceae bacterium | reverse complement strand
GCCTCTATCGCTGCATGGGCAAGCGTATCATTGGACGCGATGATGGCATTGATCTCCACGCCATCTTCCAGGATTTCCTCCACGCATTTGAATGCATCTTCATAGGCCCAGTCGATGGCCGATGTTTCACCTACTATCCTTATATCCCCGTTCCTGATATACTCCCTGAGAACACTCATATATCCCTGGTACAGCATTTCAGTGTTGTAGTCGGTGGGAGCTCCCTTGATTATCAGGTAGTTGCCCTTCGGGACCTTCTCTACAAGCGCTTCGGCCTTGATCTCACCTACCCTCACATTGTCAAAGGATATATACAGGTCCACTCCCCCATTCCTTACCAGGCGGTCATAGCTGATGACCTTGATGCCCGCCTTGTTGGCCATCCTTACCGCCTCTGCGCTTGCCTCGGCGTCATGGGGGATGATCACAAGAATATCTATGCCCTGATCTATCAGGTACTTCACCTGCTTCATCTGTTCCTGGTGTTCATTGTTGGCATTCTGGACCAGCACCTCGGCGCCGAGCTCCTTTGCCCTTGCCACAAAGATATCCCTGTCCCTCTGCCAGCGTTCCTGGACATAGGAATCTATCGAAAGCCCTATCAGAATCCGCGATTCCTTGTCATTTCCGTCTGGCTGAGGCGGAATCACATTTTCGGGCGAACACCCTGCAAACATCAGCAAGAACAGGCTGAGCAGCACAATAATGATTCTGCCAGGTTTACTGCCAGGCAATGAAGACACCTCCTTATTCTTCGGGCGGCGCTGAATCCTGCGGTTTTTCATTCCTTAAACCCGGACGGGCTGAGCCCGGTTACCTTTTTGAATATCTTGCTGAAATAGTTGGGGTCATTATATCCCACCTGGTAACTGACTTCCTTGATGCTGAGCTTCTGGTCCTTCAGAAGCCTTTTTGCTTCGGTTATGCGGACCCGGGTAAGATAATCGATGAAGTTCTCACCTGTTTCCTCCTTGAAAAACCGGCTGAAATACTGCGGGCTTAAGCCCGTTGCCCTGGATACCTCCTCCAGTGAAATGTCCCTGTGGAAGTTCGCATCTATGTAGCTTTTGGCTATACCGATCAGGCGATGGCATCGTTTGGCCCTTGCTGCCTTGATCCCCAACGTGATGGCTTCAATCCGACCCTTGCACCAGTTTCTCAGGAGCACCGAATCCTCCAGCTCGAGCAGTTCGCTCAGATAGCTTCTTCCCTTTAAGGCATCCTGGTCCTCAACTCCATATTCAAAGGCTTGCCGGTGGAGGATCACCATCAGTTCCAGGAGCCTTCCCTTGATATCCTCAAAGGAATACTGGTCGTTCGCTCCAAGTTCATCGTAGATTTGCGAGAACAGGGCCAGGCATTCCCCGGTTTCGCCCAGGGAAGCTTTCTCCAGCAGCTGCTTTTCCTTTACATTGAAGAAGGGTTGATTGACCTTTCCCTCATCGGGGATATCATGGATATGCATTACCTCGTTTTCCTTGGCATGCTTTACTGCCCGAATTGACTCCGAGAAGGAAGCCAATATATTATCGCTGTTTTGTATGCTCCCGATTCCTATGCGGAAGGATGAGGCAACCTTACCGGAGATTTTTTCTATTATGTGCTTTCCGGCTTCCACTGCCTCCAGTCTTTCGGCATAGTCGTCATTATTCGCCGGTACGGGAACATAGCATATGATGCGGTTCAGCATTACCGGCCCGACGATGCATCTGCCAAAACGGCTCTTTATGATATCCCTGAGCATCGGATAGAAGGACTGGCTCAGGACGCTTGACCCTATGACATTGCCGAAACTCCCCGACTGCTTTTGCTCCCCGAATTCCAGGGTCATGACATAGCCATGGCCCTCAGGGAGATCCAGTATCCGCCTGTATTGCTCAAGTTCCTGGTTATAGTCTTCATAGAGAAGTATGGAATAGATAAAGCCATGCTCCAGTACCGGCAATACCCTTTCAAACTTCTCTTTCAGCTCCAGTTCCATCCTTTTTTTCTTTTTTGCTTCGGAAAGCCTGTGTTCAGCCCCCCTGATTATCTCTATGATCTTCGTGCGGTTGACGGGCTTCAGCAGGTATTCCACCACCCCCAGGTTTACCGCTTCCTTTGCATATTCAAACTGTTCGCAGGCGGAAATGATAACAAATACAACCTGGGGATTGACCGCCTTGATCTCACGGATGGCATCGATGCCGTTAATGCCGGGCATGCGGATATCCATGAATATCAGGTCCGGCTTTACCGCCTCGGCCTTTTCAATGGCCTCGCGCCCTGACCTTGCGGTTTCGGCCACCACGACATTGTCGAAATTCTTCTCCACTATGTATTTTATTGATTCGATCACTATATTCTCGTCATCGACCACCATTATTTTAAGCATGGATAGCTTCCTTCTTCCTCTGCACGCAGATTTTGGGTATGCTGATTATGACCCTCGTTCCTCCGGGCCTGCTGCTGACAATATCCAGAACATGTTCATAGTCGAAGAAGTTCCTTAGACGCAGCATCACGTTCCTGGTACCGATTCCCGTGGTATGGCCCACATACCCGGTGGGCCTTCCATCTTCGGCGCTGTCTCCAAGAATCTGATCAATTTTTTCCTTGCTCATCCCCACACCGTTATCCTCGACTTCGATTGTGTATTGATCGCCATCGTCCCTGACCCGCAGAGTTATGGTTCCTCCCGATTCAATCTCGGAGATGCCATGTATGAACGCGTTTTCTATGATGGGCTGGAGCACCATGCAGGGCACAGGTATGTCCAGGACGCCATCATCCACTTCCTGTGCGAAATTGATCCTGTCGGCATACCTCACCTTCAGAAGGGCGATATAGTTATTGATGTTTTCAATCTCATCCCTTAATGTTACAGGACTGTCCAGGCTTCGCAGGTTATAGCGGAACAGGTTGGAGAAACACTCTATGAAGAGGTAGGTCCTGTCGGCTTCCTCGAACATGGCAAGCTGGGCGGCGGCATTCAGGGTGTTGAATATGAAGTGGGGGTTAATCTGTGACTGCAGGGCCTGGAGCTGGGTTTCCTTCAGGTGGCTTTTCATCAGGATGTTCTGCATCTCCTGTTCTTTCAGCCGGGTTTCAAGCTCGGCCTTCTCCCTGATGGCCGCAACCTGCGCCTTGATGCTTTCAGCCATGCGGTTAAAGGCATCTGCCATGATACCTATCTCATCATCGCTGTCAACCATCACCTGTTCAACGTCATAATTTCCTTTTGATATCTCGTTGGCGGCCCTGGCCAGGCTGATGATGGGCTGGGTGGTTTTGAATGTCATCCTCAGGATGAAAACGATGTTGAATCCTATTATGCCCAGAATGATCAGGAGGTTCACCAGCAGTATGTATCCCAGCCGTCCTGTGATAAGGGTATATACCTTGGTGTTTTCCTGGAATTGGTTCTGGGTCAGCCTGTCGATGTACAGGTTGATATAGTCGTAAACCTTGCTGGCTTCAGTATGGTTCTGGATGTATCCCTCGATGTCCCTGCCGCGCTTGGCTTCCACGGCGGCGTCGCTGTAATCCAGGTAGGTGATGATCATGTTGCCGATATCATGGAGCAATATCCCGCTTTCGGTATCATAAACCACGCTCCTGATATCTTCACCGGTCTTTCTCAGGCTTGCCGAATTCCTGAAATAATCCTTGAGACTTTCGGAATGGCTGGTTGTCAGGTAACTTTCCAGCGTGCTCTGGACATTGGCCACATTCTCGCTTAATTCGCTCAGGTACTGGTTGTTTTCAAAAATGGCGTCCATGCCCGAGGCCAGCATCTGGGCGTTGTAATATGACAAAAAGCATGCTACAGCCATAAGGAGCGTGGTCACCATAAAATAAAGTATAAGCTTTCTTCTGATCCTGTTAAGCGATAAGAATCTGATCAGCTTTTTCATGGCTCTCCCTGGTCCTCATCGGTATTCTCGGTTTGGGTAAGCATGTAGTCGCCTATATTGTTGATAGTGACCACCCTTGCCCCCGTATCCACATAATCCGATGTCATCCTGTTCTTCTTGATCTCTATCAGGGACCGGATGCTTTCATAGCCTATCTCGTAAGGGTTGGCCACAACGGTGCCGTATATAACGCCCTTTTCAATGTACCTGAGAATTTCAGGCGCATCGTCATAACCTATTATGGTGATCCGGCCCACTTTATTCAGGTCCACCAGGACCTGGGCGGCGCTGATGGTGTCCCTGGCGCTGGTGCAGATAATAGTGTCCACCTCGGGATAATCGATGAGTATTCTCCTTGTAACCTCCTCAGCGCTGAAGAATCCGGCGCTGGATGCGAAAGTCCTTATGGTCATGCCAGGCTTGTCTTTCAGTGCTTCCCTTGTGCCTGCAATCCGGAGGCTCTGCGGAACATTCACGGTTCCGTCAATATAGTCGCTGAGGATAATGGCTATATTGGCCTCCTCACCCATTGCTTCCAGGACCAGTTTGCCTGATTCACGGCCAAGGTTGAAGGTGTTGGTGCCTACGTAGGCATTGCGTTTGCTGTTTTTGGCCTCAGCCTCCACTGTGATGACAGGAATACCCGAATCAACGGCTTTATTGATAAGGGGCGTAAACTTCTCCTCATCCAGAACATGTGTAACGATACCATCCACCTTGGATAAAATGGCTATATCCAGGTACATCATTTGCTCTTCCAGGTTGGTAAAGCTTGGGACATTGAATTCGACAGCCACATTGAACTCTTCTGCGGCAGAAAGGCAGCCTTCCTTTACAGATTGCCAGAAGGTATCGTCAGCCTGCCCGATGACTGCAAAATGGTACTCAGGTCTATGCCCGTTTTTCCTGAACATATTCCTTCCCTCAAGCAGGCTCAGGCTCTGGCTTTGGAAATATCCGACCGAATAGGTTACCAGAAACCCGAAAATAAGGATCACAACCACGACTCCGATGGCAAAAGCCCTTTTCATGCCGACCACTCTTTACTCGCCGGTTTAATGGCATTATTCACTAATAAATTATAACATAAAAATGCAATGGCATGGCAAGCTGAGCCCGGGCGAAAGCCCTGAAGGCACCCGACATCTCTGCAACAGAAAATACAATAAAAAAGCAGCCGGCTGTCACGGCTGCGTGAAGTGTTTATTCCCTATTGCCTTATATCCTTCAATCCCTGTTGTAGAACGGCGCATATTTCGCGGCTGCTTTGACAGCCTCAACCATGCTTACCGGGCTCGCTTTTCCCGTGCCGGCTATGTCATAGGCCGTGCCATGGTCCACAGAGGTCCTGAGGAAGGGCAGGCCGACTGTCAGGGAGATGGTTCTTTCAAAATCCAGGGTCTTTGTCGCTATATGTCCCTGGTCATGGTAGAGGGACAGCACCGAGTTATAGCGGCCCGACAAAGCCAAATGGAATACCGAGTCCGCGCTGATGGGACCGGCTGCATCATAGCCCAGTCTTCTGGCTTCTTCAACAGCCGGAGCTATATGGTTTACTTCCTCATCGCCGAAAAGGCCATGCTCCCCGCAGTGGGGATTAAGTCCGGCCACCGCCAGGGTCCCCTCGGTGATGCCAAGCCGGCGGAGAGCCCCGGCACACCTTTTTATATAATCCAGCAGCCTTTCCCTGGTGATAAGATCGCATGCTTTGCGAAGGGAAACATGGCGGGTCAGGAAAAACACCCTGAGGTTTCCCGTTTCAAACAGAGTCAGCGGATCATGGGCCCCGGTGAGCCCGGCAAGGATCTCGGTATGCCCGATGTATTCGATCCCGGCAGCCTGCAGCGATTCCTTGTTAATAGGTGTGGTGGCGATGGCGTCCACCTTCTTATCCAGCGCAAGCTGCACCGATTTTTCAATAAAGTCAAAGGAAGCCCTGCCGCCCAAGGCCTGGACCTTCCCGACCTGCAGGCTTTCAGTATCCACATTTGCAAGGTCGATCAAATCGATAGTACCAGGCTTAAAAAGCCCATCCTCCGGATCACCGGCATAATTTATACCCATATCCAGCCCGCAGTATTTCAAAGCCTGCCTCACAACCCTGCCATCACCCACCACAAGCGGTCTGCTCAGTTCGTATAGTTCACTGCCGGCCAGGGCTTTGACAACGATTTCGGGTCCAATGCCCGCAGGGTCACCCAGGGGTATCGCGATGAGCGGTCTGTTCATGCTGTTTTCTCCCTTTATTCCTGAAAATCTTCCGCTGCTTTTTCTGTCAGTTTGCTGGCTTGTTTGCCTGGCATTCGGGGCAAAGCCCGTAATAGTAGACATTCTTTTCACGGACCAGGAAACCGTCCAGGTCATTGGTGTCGATAGCAGGGCTTCTGAAACAAAAGTCGCGGACCACGCCGCAGGATTCGCACTTAAAATGGCCGTGGCAGCTCATATCCGCGTCATAGCGCGTTTCGTTCTCCTCTATGGTCAGCACCCTGGCGATATTGGATTTTACAAACAAGTTCAGGGTATTGTATACCGTCGTTTTGGAAAGGGTAGGAATCTCCTTCACCAGTGCGGTATAGATCTCATCCACGGTCGGGTGGCTCTTCCTGGACATCAGGTATTCCATAATCCTTATCCTGGCATAGGATGGCTTTATATTCTCCTTTAACAGCATGGATCCGATAATTTCCGCATTGCTGCTCATGTTTATCACTTCCTTGTCAGTTATGCTGCTTACATTATACCACATAAACTGTATTGATTACAATTTTAATTTTGTTACATCTATATTGTTCCTTTGCCATATCCCTGTCAGCACTTTGTTATTACTATTTCCGTCAGGCGGGCCCGGATTTCTGCATTTAAAGTCGAAATATGTCCCGCGGGTATGCCGTAATTGGTGTATAATAGTAGAATAACGATGCAAATATAAAATGAATGGGGGTATAGCCATGCTGGAAGATTTCAAAAAGTTCGCCATCAAGGGGAATGTCATTGACCTTGCTATAGGTGTTATCATCGGCGGAGCTTTCGGGAAAATCGTAACATCCCTGGTAAATGATATCATGATGCCAATCATCGGGATCCTGCTGGGGAAAATCGATTTTTCCGGCCTGAGCGTTTCAGTCGGTGAATCAGTAATCAACTTCGGGCTGTTCATCAATAATGTGGTGGACTTCCTGATCATCTCGTTCTCCATATATTTAGTGATTAGAAGGATAAACAGGTTTACGGGCAAAGATAAAAAGGAAGCTCCCGCGCCTACCACGAAGAAATGCAGGTTCTGCTGCTCTGAGATCGCAATAGAGGCCATTAGGTGTCCCCACTGTACATCAATGCTGGAAGAGGAAGAAACAGCATTAAGCAATTGACCTTCATTCAGCCGCTGTGGTATTGTTGGTAGGGAAAGAATGCCTGTCATTTTTACACACCTAATAATTTGCGGTTTAGAGGTTCACTATGACCAGAATAGGATTTGACAACGAGAAATACCTTCAACTCCAATCCCGGAAAATACTTGAAAGGATCACCCTGTTCGGCGGAAAGCTGTACCTTGAGTTCGGAGGAAAGCTGTTCGACGACTACCACGCCTCCAGGGTGCTTCCTGGTTTCAAGCCCGACAGTAAGGTGAGGATGCTGCTTCAGCTTAAGGAGCAGGCAGAAATAGTCATCACCATCAATGCCGACGATATCGAAAAGAGCAAACGTCGCGGAGACCTGGGGATTACCTATGACATGGATGTGCTGAGACTGATCGACGCGTTCCGCGAAATCGGGCTTTATGTTGGAAGCGTGGTTATAACCCAGTATCGTTCCCAGTTTTCGGCCGACCAGTTCCAGAAGAGGCTCGAAAACCTTGGGATGAAAGTATACAGGCACTACCCGATACCGGGCTATCCCTCAAATGTTCCGCTGATAGTAAGTGATGAAGGTTATGGCAAGAACGACTATGTTGAAACAACACGCTCCCTGGTGGTGGTAACCGCCCCCGGGCCGGGAAGCGGCAAAATGGCGGTTTGCCTCTCCCAGTTATACCATGAGCACAAGCGCGGAGCTGAAGCCGGGTATGCCAAGTTCGAAACCTTCCCCATCTGGAACCTTCCGCTGAAGCATCCGGTCAACCTGGCCTATGAAGCGGCAACAACCGACCTCAACGACGTCAATATGATTGACCCCTTCTATCTTGAGGCCTACGGCACAACAGCAGTAAGCTATAACAGGGATGTTGAGATATTCCCGGTGCTCAACGCCATATTCGAGAAGATCAAGGGACAATCCCCATACAAGAGCCCCACGGACATGGGCGTAAACATGGCAGGCTACTGTATTATAGACGACGGGGTTGTATGCCGTGCTTCCGAGCAGGAAGTCATACGCCGGTATTACAACACCTCATGTGCCGTTCGCCAGGGCCTTGCCGAAAAGGCCGAGGTATACAGGCTCGAGCTCCTGATGAAGCAGTTGGGCATATCGTCAAAAGACAGGCCTGTGGTTGAGGCGGCCCTTGCCCGGGCCGAGGAAACCGGGGGACCCGCAGTTGCAATCCAGCTCGATGACGGGCGCATTGTCACCGGAAAGACCTCTCCCCTCCTGGGGGCTTCGGCTGCTGCCCTGCTCAATGCCCTGAAGGAACTGGGCGGCATCCATCATGACATCCACCTGATCTCGCCCATCGTCATAGAACCGATACAGGTACTGAAAACCAACCACATGGGTAACAGGAACCCGCGTCTGCATACCGACGAGATACTGATTGCTCTTTCCATCTGCGCGGCCACCAACCCCACCGCGGCCCTCGCCCTCGAGCAGCTTCCCAAGTTAAGAGGCTGCGAGGCCCATTCATCGGTTATACTTTCAAGGGTTGATGAAAACGTGTTCAGCAAGCTGGGCATAAACCTGACATGCGAACCCCAGTACCAGACGAAGAAGCTGTATCATAAATGACGGGCGGACAAGCTTCGGTTTTCACTGACATCGGGAGGTGACCTGTATGCCTTTTTATGACCTGAAATGCAAGTGCGGCGAAGTGTTCAACATAATGGCATCCATAAGCGACAAGGAAAACAGGAGGATAAAATGCCCCAAATGCGGGAGCAATGAACTGGAATCAGTATTTTCAAACGTGAACGTCATCCAGTCCAGGAACGCCGCCAGGAACGAATGTCCCAACATACACCGCTGCGGCGGCTGCTGTCCGCATAACTGACAGGATTTCAGGCCTCTGTTTCCTGGCCACTATTACCATGTATCTCTCTTGCAGGCGAGTATTTACAACAACAGTAAACTGCATTATTGTAAATGTAAAGAATAATGCAGTTTATTTTTGTCTGGATATCTTTCGCCGGTGCAGGAAAATAGTGCAGGCACAATATTATATAAACGGCATCAGGCGATAAAAACAACGAGGGGAAAAACGGCAAACGTAAGAATTCTGTCAATGAGAGGGGTATATGCCATGTCGAGGAAAAAAACCATTATTGCCATTGCGGCTGCAATAATCCTTTTGACAGGCGTAATCGCGCTTGTGGCGCTGCTCACAGGCGGAAACAACTCTGAAGTGCAGCCCGGGAAGGAGTATGGAGAGACAGGGATTGATGCCGGGGAACCTTCCGGGAATGGAACAGAAGCCGCACAGGGACAACCCGGGGGAAGCAGCGGTCAGAACGCAGTTGAAAACTCGGCTGTGAATTTTAAAAGCAAAGAACTGGAAATGTACGTCAGGGACGTGATTGACAGAAGCGAGGGTGAAATAACCGCCTGAATGGATTATCCGAAATAGAATATAAGGCCGGAGTCCTGAGTATATACAGGTATGGACTGTTACAGGACAGCAGGGAAATGGAACTGGACGATTTCTCCGATTTTGGTCAGTTCCCCGACCTGGACAGCCTGAGGATAGAGGATATGCCGATTGACAAGAATGCCCTGGAATCAATAGCTCAGTTGAAAAACCTGGCCGAACTGGAACTGGCCAATTGCCGGATAAGTGACATAAACGCCTTATGCAGCATGACGAATCTGAAATACCTGAACCTGGGACAGAATCAAATAACCGACATAGGCCCGCTGAGCGGGCTGACCAACATGGAAGCGCTGGATCTCAGCAATAACCGGATAAGCGATATAAGCCCCATATCCGGGTTGACAAATCTGCGGGAACTTGTATTGGAAGGAAACCAGGTAAGCGACATAAGCGCATTAGGCGGGCTGAAAAAACTGAATCTCTTATGGCTGTCCAGCAATCAGGTAAAGGATATAGGCCCGTTAAGCGGGCTGACAAATTTAGCATTCCTGTGGATTGCAAACAACCAGGTAAGCGACATAAGCCCAGTAAGCGGGTTGGGGAACCTGGAAAACCTGTGGCTTGAGAATAACCTGATAAGTGACGTAAGCAGGTTAAGCGGGTTGGAAAACCTGGAAGGCCTGTACCTGGACGGAAATCAAATAAGCGACATAAGCGCGTTGAGCGGATTGACAAGACTGGCGCACCTGTACCTGGCAGATAACCTTATAAGCGATATAAGCCCATTGAACGGGTTGACAAACCTACGGGACCTGAATCTGAAAGGAAACCAGATCAGCGACATAGGCGTATTAAGCAAGTTGACCAGGTTGTCGAGGCTTGACCTGAGCGGTAATCCGATAAGCAGCTTAAGCCCGTTAAGCGGCCTGACAAATATGGAGTCGCTGGTCCTGAATGACAACCGGATAAGCGATATAAGCCCGATAAAAGGGCTGACTTCCTTAATAAGCATTGAAATGAAAAACAACCGGATAAGTGATATAAGCGTCATAGGCGGACTGCCGAAACTGTACGTGCTGCATCTTGAGGGTAACAGGATAAGCGACATAAGCGCCCTGAACAAGCTGGAACAAATGACATACCTGTATTTAAGCGATAACCAGATCAGCGACATAAGTCCTTTAGGCGGAATGACGTCTTTGCTGAGCCTTGATCTGCAAAACAACAAAATAAGGGATATAAGCGCGTTAAGCGGGTTAAGATACCTGGAAAAGCTGAACCTGGCCGGCAATCCGATAAGCGATTACAGTCCGCTGGACCGATTGCCGAACCTTAAAGAACTCAGCAAATAGCGGTTCCTCCTTATATCCATGCCGAAAAGGCCAAGGAAAATCTGGCCTGTTTGATCGGGCTGCCCCTTGTCTATGGCCGGAGAGCCGGGCTTCAGTCGGAAATTGCCCGCCTGGGATGGGTGTTGTCCACATAGTGGGTATAATACCCTCCTTCGGCGTTCTTATGGTATGTCAGCCCGGAATTGCGTTTTGCCGGATCGTCATACATCCGGTATGTTTCGTATATCCCGAATTCCGGGGGATGATAAGTCTTTTCCCTTCATCCCCATAGGCGCGGTTTGACGCGAATTTTATCTGGTCGCCGTATTCACCGTCACAAACTATTATCTCATCTCCGGGAAATGAACTCTCTATGGCTTTGCTGATAGTTTTGAACGGTTTTGTTTCGGTACCGTTGAAGCTGTCGTCACCCGTGTGCTGGTTTACATAAAGCTTTCCCGGGTTTCTGGGAGGGGAATCCTCAAGTTTTCCGCCTGTTACGAGGATGTCATCAAAATTGACCCAGTAGCGGCTGGCGCCCTGGTCAACCCTGGCAAGCTTTATCCTGCCGCCCTTAAAGCGGCTTACGGCCTTTTGGTTATGATCGGTGAAGGTGAGCTCATAGTCCTTCCTGTTTTCGTATCCGTCGCGGTCCACTGCAATGGTAACCGATTTCCCGTCATTATTGAAATAGATCTTGTACCGGTTTACAGAAGGGTTCATCCTGGGAGAACCGACAAGCAGCTTTGGGATCTCGGCGCCCAGTTCTTCCTCAACGCCGTCCGTGACGCGCCACAGTTGCCCGGTGGTGGGGCTGAAGGAATAATAATTCTTTTCGTCCTGGTACGCCACCATTACCCTTGCAGCGGTGTTGTACCAGTTGATGATGGTAAAGGATACCGTGTATTCCTGCCGGTTTACATACTGCTGCGACAGTATATAAGCTCCCGCGTTCAGCCTCATGATCCTGCCGTCATAGCCCTTTATGCTCCCTGTTTCGGTACTCCCGTGGGATGTCCAGGTCATGCCCCCGGTTAAGCCGGGATCGGCTGCGGCGATATCCCCGTCCTCAAAATCCTCCTGGTACAGTATGTCAGGCGCCGAAACTCCGGTTTCGGCTGATGAAAAGGAGACCGGAGATGCCATTGCGATCAGACAGCAAAGGAGGCATATGCATGATGCCATGGACAGGAAACGGACCATCCTGGTTTTGTGACTTAAGAAACGCACCATATAACCACCTGCAATGCTTATTCTTTTAGGGGAATGACGGTATACCTGACCCTTTACATGGAAAATCTTTTACTGCTGATCCTTTGGAACACGATAAATCCGTACCGCGTTGCGTTCCAGTGTATCCCTGAATACCCCTTCCGAACCTGTGATGGTCCTGACGGGGCGGTCTTTCACAGCGTAGGCAACCTGGATGAAGCCCTTACCCGGCAGAACATTATTCCTGAACTCAAGAACCAGTTCACCTGTTTCGTAGTTTATGGTTCCGCCTTTGATGTTCTTCCAGTTATGCAGGGGAACAATCTTTCCATTTTCGTCATCGTATCCGTAGATCAATGCCCCGGTCCTGTCCAGCGCAGGAGAGTACTCTTTGCCCGTCCACCGGTCAGTCAAAACTTCGGGCTCCCCGGTATGGGCGCTTTCAACCGCGGCCACCATTACGCTTCCCGGCTTTATCCCGCTTTTCAGATCAAATCTGAAACTCGTCTGTCCCGTTGTAACGTCAAACAACTGGTACTCCCAGCGATATCCGGGGAAGACATCATAGGCTGCTTCCGCCTGTGTTCCGGTATTGAGCTCGAATTCTATGGTTTCAGGCTCCATAACCTCATTCCATTCGCTTTCGGGCTCTGTAATCCTGACAGCGAATATATAATAATCGGTAGGTGTTTCACGCACCATCAGGTCAACGCGCTGTCCCCGGCCATGGCAGTTGTGGGTGACCTCAAGGGAAGACGGCGGCGAAAGTATTACTGGGGTCAGATCGGTCACCGCTTCGCTGAATTCGTTAAGAACGCTCATGTTGTCTAAAGGCGTGGAAGAGAAAAACTCAAAGTAAAAGACGGCCTTCATGTTATGGACGATGGCGGTCCATAACTGTGTCCTGATATCCCCGGGAGTCGGCCCGGCATCCCAGTGGGTTTTATAATTTGACATCCGGTTCCAGGAAGTAACGTTCTGTGTTTCCACAAAGGTCCCCAAAGGGATAAGATCATCCATATTCCAGACAAAATTGTCCAGGGCCTCAGCCCACAGATCAATAACACCCCTGTCGGAATAGTCCAGCGAGGCATGTTCCTTATATTCAACGGGGTAAATGTCATAGGTGATGAAATCCGCCGTAAAAGCCTTTTTCCCCCCAAACAGCGACTCGCTGCGCATATAACTGTAAGGATGATTTCCCTGCAGTGGTTTGTAATGGGGGAGGTAATCATAGCCATAATATTGCTGGCTTGACGGGTGGTGGGGGTCAGTCCGGTTTACCAGGTAACTCCATGCCGCGATAACTGTGGCAGGATTGCATTGATACCTTCCTCCGATGTTGGGTTCATCGTCCCAGCACCAGCCTAACAGTCCATCAAGGCCCTTGCTGGCTTCAACATACTTAAGCAGGTCGGAGGGGTTGGTATTCCGTATTTCTTGTCCGACCCATCCCGTAGGCCCGATAGCCTTTACACCATTTAAACCGGCAAATTCCACATAGTTCTTCCATGCGGCATCATCCTTTACCGAGTACCAACCCATAGTATGCAATGTATTCGATGCATTTTTCCAAATGGGCAGAAGGTCCTTGTTGAGCATAAACGGCCCTAAAGGGAAAAACAGCTCTTCTCCCTTCAGGACAAATGCGTTGTTTTCATTGATGCCGACCTCGGGCGGCCCGTCATAAGGCTTGGAGAATTTCTCCCGGATGGTGCTGATGGTTTTAAATTCATCCTTCAGTTCAGCTACCACCACATAATCCCCGGCGGGCAGGCTGGCGTTTTCCAGCAGGAAACGCTGCCTGCCGTCCACAGTTTCTCCAGGGAGCTCCTGCACCAGATCCCCTTCCGAGGATTCCAGCCTTACCGTGACCTGGTCAGGCGAATAATCAGGCGACACTATGGCATAAAGGTATTGCGCCGTTCTGGCATGGAACGGGGCATGCCGCAGTTCAAACCCTTCCATTGGCGTTTCGCCGGTGACATATATGGTGACCGAGTCTGTATGGAGTACCTCAAGACGTACTGGAGGCGATTTGCTCATATCAAACCTCGACACGTTCAGCCTGACTTCATAGGCGCCGGGTTTCATGAAATAATGGATTACGCAGAGTCCGGTATCAAAAGTAACTTTTGAGGGCCCACCCGCCTTGAGCGTATATCCGTCGCCGAAGTCCCATTCCCACTGTACCGATGGGTCGTATTCATCCTGGTAATAGGCTCCGTCAAAATACACTTCTTCGCCAACTTCAACATGGACACCCGGCAGCACATTTATTCTTGTATCCTGCGCCGGTATCATCCCGTAATCCTCAGGCCATGCCGCCGATGCGGGCCGGCAGAATGAAAGGGAAAACACAACTGTCATAATGAAGCCAGCGATTATCCTTAAAAACCTGTGTTTATCCATAAAAATCCTCCATCATAGATTACCGGACGGCGCATTTGCTTTTCGGGCATAGCCTTCAGACAGCAGCAGCTTGAGTTGTAGGATGTATTACAATAAGCAGAATAGAAAAAAACGCTTATGAAGCCATTATGTGCTACAAATAATAACACAAATCCAGCGACAAGTCAATTCTGGATAATTATTGAAATTAGACAATAAAGGGGTTTGCCGACAAGCATAATACTGTATTTTCCATGCCATTTGCAGTATTGCCGGAAACAGGCATGGATCCGATCAACGGGTATAAAGGCAGAATAAAAGGTGCTGGCATGCGTGTTCGCAAACCAACACCTTGTTTAAGCAAATATATGCCCACTTCAGCCCATAGGATACGAGCTTAAGTGTTTACCTTATTTCTGTCCCAGTTCGTCGCCTTTCTTGACAACTGCCTGTGCGGCGGCAAGCCTTGCGATGGGTACGCGGAAGGGTGAGCAGGATACATAGTCGAGCCCAACATTGTGGCAGAACTCAACCGATGAAGGATCTCCGCCGTGCTCGCCGCAGATACCCAGCTTGATGTCGGGACGTGTTTTCCTGCCAAGCTGTACGGCCATTTCAACCAGCCTGCCAACGCCGGTCTGGTCAAGCTTCGCAAAGGGATCAAACTCATAGATCTTCTTGCTGTAGTAATCTTCGAGGAACTTTCCGGCATCGTCACGGGAGAAAGCGAAGGTCATCTGGGTCAGGTCATTGGTTCCGAAGGAGAAGAACTCGGCCTCTTTCGCGATCTCATCGGCGGTTATGGCAGCCCTCGGGACCTCGATCATGGTGCCTACCTTGTACTTGAGGTCTATGCCGGACTCCCTGATGATTTCATCGGCAACCCTGACAACGATTTCCTTGATAAACTGCAGTTCCTTGACATCGCCAACCAGCGGGATCATGATTTCAGGCTCTACCTTCAGGCCTTCCCTGGTCACGTTGATGGCAGCTTCGATAACCGCCCTTGTCTGCATCTCGGCTATCTCAGGATAGGATACGGCAAGACGGCATCCGCGGTGTCCCATCATCGGGTTGAACTCATGGAGCCCGTTTACGATGTTCTTGAGTTCGTCAAAGGTAATTCCCATTTCATCCGCCAGCGTCTGGACATCCTCGTCATCCTGGGGCAGGAATTCATGGAGGGGCGGATCCAGGTAACGGATGGTAACGGGATAGCCCTTCATTTCGCGGAATATGCCCTCGAAATCTCCTCTCTGCATGGGCAGGAGCTTATCCAGTGCCTTTCTCCTCTGTTCCTCGGTGCGTGCGACGATCATCTCGCGCATGGCCTTGATGCGGTCGCCCTCGAAGAACATATGCTCGGTACGGCAGAGACCGATACCCTCGGCTCCGAACCTGATTGCCTGGGCAGCATCCTTCGGCGTATCAGCGTTGGTCCTGACCTTCAGCCTCCTGATGCTGTCGGCCCATTCCATGAAGGTGCCGAAATAACCGGTCATCTCGGGCTCTACGGTGGGCAGTTGTCCGTCATAGACATTGCCGGTGGAACCGTCAAGGGAAATCCAGTCGCCTTCCCTGTAGGTCTTGCCGTTCTTGTCTATCATTATCTTTTCATTCTCTTTAATGGTAATCTCACCACAGCCGGCTACGCAGCAGGTTCCCATGCCCCTTGCCACAACAGCCGCATGGGATGTCATGCCGCCCCTGGCGGTCAGGATACCATTGGACACATGCATACCCTCGATATCCTCGGGGGATGTTTCGTTGCGTACCAGGATGATATTCTTCTCGCCTGCCTGGTGGGCAGCGACGGCTTCTTCGGCGGTAAAGTAAATCTTACCGGTGGCAGCGCCGGGAGATGCAGGAAGTCCCTTGCCGATGGGCTTGGCAGCCTTCAGGGCTTTCGCCTCAAAGGTGGGATGGAGCAGGCTGTCAAGCTGCTTGGGATCAACCTTGAGGATGGCCTCTTCCTTGGTGATCAGGCCTTCGTTCACAAGGTCAACCGCTATCTTCAGGGCAGCCTGGGCGGTGCGCTTGCCGTTGCGGGTCTGGAGCATGAACAGCTTGCCGCGCTCAATGGTAAACTCCATATCCTGCATGTCCCTGTAATGCTTCTCCAGCTTTTCTGCAATCTCCGCAAACTGCCTGTAAACTTCGGGATTGGTCTCATTCAGCTTGTCAATGGACTGCGGGGTGCGGATACCGGCAACAACATCCTCGCCCTGGGCGTTCATGAGATACTCGCCGTAAAGCTTCTTCTCGCCGGTGGCGGGATTGCGTGTGAAGGCAACGCCCGTGCCGGAATCATTGCCCATGTTTCCGAATACCATTTCCTGGACATTGACCGCTGTTCCCCAGTCGCTGGGAATGTCGTTCAGGCGGCGGTAAACAATGGCGCGGGGATTATCCCATGAGCGGAATACCGCTTTCACCGCTTCCATGAGCTGGACCCTGGGATCCTGCGGGAAGGGCTCTCCCTTTTCCTCCTGGTAAAGGGCCTGGTACTGTTTTACAAGGGCCTTCAGATCGTCGGCATCCAGTTCGGTGTCAAGCTTCACGCCCTTGTTTTCCTTCATCTTGTCGAGAAGGTCCTCAAACTTGCTCCTCTCAATGCCCATAACCACATCGCTGAACATCATGATGAATCTTCTATAGCTGTCATAAGCGAAGCGGGGATTGCTGGTCAGCCTGGCAAGTCCCTCAACAACCGTGTCGTTGAGTCCCAGGTTCAGGATGGTATCCATCATGCCCGGCATGGAAGCGCGTGCGCCGGAGCGGACCGACACCAGCAAAGGATTATCAGCGTCTCCGAACTTCTTTCCCACAATGGATTCCATTTTTGCGAGGTGCTCGTAGATCTGGTCCTCGATTTCTTTTGCGATGACTTTTCCGTCATTGTAATAGCGGGTGCAGGCCTCGGTTGTCACCGTGAAGCCCCTGGGCACCGGCAGGCCAAGGTTTGTCATTTCAGCCAGGTTGGCGCCCTTGCCTCCTAAAAGGTTCCTCATGGAGGCATTGCCCTCGCTAAAGAGATAAACGTATTTTACCATATCTTACCCTCCTGGATGGTTATTGTATATAATACGGCAGCTAACCGCGTTATACCGGAACAAAAGTATATCATAAAAACGGATGCCGGTTAGTAAATTATTCTTTCCTTGATATAACCCTTCAATTCCTCGATGGGAATACGTACCTGCTCCATGGAATCGCGCTCCCGGACGGTAACACACCTGTCCTCGACAGATTCGAAATCGAAGGTTATGCAATATGGCGTTCCGATTTCATCCTGGCGCCTGTAACGCTTTCCGATACTGCCGGTGTCGTCAAATTCGCAGACGAATTCTCCCAGCAGGCTTTCATACACCTTGAACGCTTCATCGGCCAGTTTCTTGGAAAGGGGAAGCACGGCAGCCTTGACAGGAGCCAATGCAGGATGCAGGCGCAATACCGTCCTCACATCCCCTTCGGCCAACTCTTCTTCTTCATAGGCATCGCAGAGGAAGGCCAGGGTAACCCTGTCGGCGCCAAGGGAAGGTTCTATGCAATAAGGTATGAACTTCTCGTTCTTTATGGGGTCAAAGTATGAAAGGTCTTCCCGGGCATGCTCCATATGCTGCCTGAGGTCGAAGTCGGTCCGGTGGGCTATGCCCCAGAGTTCGCCCCAGCCGAATGGGAACAGGTACTCTATATCGGTGGTGGCTTTGCTGTAATGGGACAGTTCCTCGGGGGAATGATCCCGAAGCCTTACGTTTTCCTTTTTGAGACCGAGCCCGTACAGCCAGTTGACGCAGAAATCCTTCCAGTAACTGAACCATTCCATATCGGTGCCGGGTTCGCAGAAGAACTCCAGCTCCATCTGCTCAAACTCGCGGGTCCTGAATGTGAAGTTCCCCGGAGTGATCTCGTTTCTGAAGGACTTCCCGATTTGTCCTATGCCTATGGGAAGCTTCTTTCTTGTGGTCCTTAAAACATTCTTAAAGTTTACGAAGATGCCCTGGGCTGTCTCAGGCCGAAGATATACTTCATTCTTCGAATCCTCGGTGACGCCCTGGTAAGTCTTGAACATGAGATTGAACTTGCGGATATCGGTGAAATCATAGCCTCCGCAGTTCGGACAGGGGATCCTGTGCTCCCTGATATATGAAACCATGGCCTCATGGTTCGAGGGATCCACGACCATATTAATGTTGTTATCCCTGTTATAGTCTTCTATGATGTTGTCGGCCCTGTGCCGCGTCTTGCACTGCCTGCAGTCTATCAGCGGATCTGAAAAACCGCCCACATGTCCCGAGGCCACCCATACCTGGGGATTCATCAGGATGGCGCAATCCACGCCTACATTATACGGGCTTTCCTGTATGAACTTCTTCCACCATGCTCTTTTTATGTTGTTTTTGAATTCCACGCCCAGCGGCCCGTAATCCCAGGTGTTGGCCAGGCCGCCGTATATCTCGGAACCCTGGTAAATAAAACCCCTGTTCTTGCACAGCGCGACAATCTTGTCCATGGTTTTTTCAAACTGCATCACTATATCCTCCTGCGTTCAGTCATGACAGCGTGTCATTGATGCCTGCGCCTGCCGTTTGCAACTGCTGCATCTGTCACACCTGCATATTATATATCAAAATATTCATTATTCACTATCCTGGTCCGGTTCGGTTTCCACGGGCTCCTGTCCGGCCTCCTCGGGGGTGTTCTGGTTAGCCTTCTTCTGAAGCTTGTGGTAGCCGATCTTTCCCTCTGCGATTTCCTGGATGGCAATGGTAACATCCTTGGTGGACGGATTGTCAGTAAGTTTTCTGGCGCCATTCGTCAGCATCCGGGCACGCTTTGCAGTCGCAATAACCAGTGTATAACGGCTATCCACCTTTTCAAGCAGTGATGACAATGGCGGATAAATCATCATAAGCAATGCTCACTCCTTGCCTGTAAGTCTGTCTATAATATCAAGGTTCCTGAATGATCTCATCCGCTCCGCATGGATTATCGAGACAAACCTGCGGGCTGCCTCTTCGATGGAATCATTCAGCACAACATAGTCATACTGAGGGATATATTTGAATTCCTCAATAGCCCTCTCAAGCCTTTTCCGTATTGTTTCCTCATCCTCGGTCTTCCGGCCCCTCAGGCGCCTTTCCAGTTCCCCGAAGCTGGGCGGAACGATGAAACAAAGGATGGAATCCCTAAACATCTCCTTTATCTTCATCGACCCTTCCACTTCAATCTCCAGGATGATGTTTTTTCCCTTCTCAAGTTCCCGGGTGACGTATTCCTTCGGTGTTCCGTAGTAGTTGCCGCAATACTCCACCCATTCAACCAGGCGCTGCTCTTCTATCATGGCCTCAAACTGCTCCCGGGTTTTGAAAAAATAATGAACGCCATCTATCTCTCCCGGGCGCGGCTTCCTGGACGTGGCCGAAACCGAGGGCGCAATACTGTCGTCCAGTTCCATGGCACGCCTGATAACGCTGCCTTTCCCCACTCCGGCAGGGCCGGACATGACGATGAGCAGTCCGCTTTTCATGGTTCTTCCTCCAGGTTGATGTCAGGATCGGCTTCGGTATTCGGAGCATGCACACTGTCTTTCTCCGAAAGCCTGTGGGCAATGGTTTCCGGCTGGAGCGCCGAAAGGACGACATGATCACTCTCGGTCACAATTACTGCCCGGGTCCTGCGGCCATATGTGGCGTCGATAAGGGTACCCCGCTCCCGGGCCTCCTGGATTATGCGCTTTATAGGCGCCGATTCCGGACTTACTATTGCAACAATCTTGCTTGCGGATACTATGTTTCCAAAACCCACATTGATCAGCTTCATATTCCCAAACCCTTGACCTTCAGCCCGGAACGGCTGTCCCGTTCCGAACCGGTTAAATATTCCTATTCGATATTCTGGACCTGTTCCCTCAGTTTTTCAATCTCATTCTTGAGTTCTACCACGCAGCGGGTTATGTCAAGGTCACCCGCCTTTGATCCTATAGTATTTACCTCTCTGTTCATTTCCTGTATCAGAAAGTCCAGTTTTTTACCCACCGGGCTTCCCTGGTCCAGCATATCATGCATCTGATCAATATGGCTGTCCAGCCTGACAATCTCCTCGTCGATGCTGCACCTGTCGGCAAAGAAGGCGGCCTCCATGGCCAGCCTGGCAGGGTCTATCCTCGTTCCGGCCAGTTCTTCAATCCTCGCCTCCAGCTTTTCCTTGTACTCCTTTACAACCAGCGGGGCTCTTTCCCGGATCTTATCCAGGTAGGATCTCACGGTTTTCAGGATTTGAACCATGCTTTCCTTCAGCTTCTGCCCCTCTTTTTCACGCATCTCGATAAGTGATGAGACAGCACCTTCGACAGCCTTTTCCAGTATGCCGCCCATCCTGTCGTCATCCTGCTTATTCTCGACTTTCAGGATATCCGGGAAACGGGCCAATGCGGAAACCGAAACGTCATCCTCGAGCCCGAGCTGCCCTGCCAAGGCCTTCAGCGCATTGCGGTACGCTTTCGCCAGACCTTCGTCCAGGACAACCCTGACCGCTTCTTCGGACTTGTTTTCGCAGGTTATGTAAACATCTACTTTTCCCCGCTGAATTCTCCCGGATATAATGGATCTTACCCGGTCTTCAAAGGACGAGATCTGCTTCGGAATCCTCAGGAAAATATCGAAATATCGGTGGTTAACCGTTTTTATCTCTATTGTAAAGGTGATACCATTCTCCGAGTATTCATGGTATCCGAAGCCTGTCATGCTCCTTATCATCTTTTTCTCCTTCATGGTCCCCCGGGCTGGAAAGCATTATTCCTTGTTTCCCTGGTCGTTCATGGCAAGGACGTTATTGATTGACTGGAAAACCCTTGTCCTGTCGAAGGGCTTTACCACAAAATCCTTTGCCCCCTGTTTTATGGCTTCTATGACCATGGATTGCTGTCCCATCGCGGATACCATTATTATATTGGTTTTCGGACTCACTTTGAGAATTTCGCGAACCGCCTGTATTCCATCCATCTCGGGCATTGTAATGTCAAGGGTGAGGATGTCGGGCTGGTATTTCTCAGCAGCTTCAATCGCTTCCCGTCCGTTTGAGGCTTCCCCCAAGACCTCAAAATTCTCATCCTGTTCAATGATCTTTCTCAGCAGTGTGCGCATGAATACCGCATCATCTGTTATCACAAATGTTGTCTTGCTCATTGTTGCATTTCACCCATCTCGTACATAATAATGGAAATACCTGATATTGCAGCGGTTTCCGCTCTTAAAACACGACGTCCCAAGCCTGCTGTCAAGATGCCCGAATGATGCATTTCATCGACCTCTTCTCGGGCGAAACCACCCTCCGGACCTACAAAAAGTGCCATATTTCCAACATCATTAATATTATAACATTTCAATATTTCTTTCAAACCTTTTTTTTCATTCTCATAGAGGGCTATGGCAAGGTCCGGAGCCCCGAGGCTGACCAGGATTTCCTTCAGGTATACGGGGCCTGAAACATCCGGAACGCGTGCCCGCCCGCACTGCTTGGCAGCTTCAACCGCGATCCTGTTCCATCTTGCCGTCCTTTTCTCCGCAGACCGGGTATCGGGCTGGACCACTGTCCTTTGGGTTATAACCGGAACGATCCTGTATACGCCCAATTCTACGGCCTTCTGGATAATCAGCTCCATCTTCTCCATTTTTGGCAGCCCCTGGTACAGGGTCAGACGGATACGGGGTTCTGTTTCGGCCTGGCGCGACTCCACTATCACGGCGACGGCCTGGTCCCTGCCCACCTCTGCCAGCCGGGCGGTATACTCGATGCCGCTTCCGTCAAATACACCGATAAGGTCGCCCTTCCCGAGCCTGAGCACCTGGCTCAGGTGTTTTAAATCGCTTCCTGTTATAAGGATGACACAGTCCCTGATATTTTCGGGACCCACCATGAACCTATGCATGAAATACCAGCGCCACCCATTCTCCCGTTTTTACTTCTTCCACAAGCCTGAGCCCTGCGTCCTGCCATATGGATACCACCTCATCCCGCCTGCTTCCTATGATGCCTGAAAGGATGATGCGTGTATTCTCACCGGTATATCCCCTGATGATGCCGGCCAGGGGTATTATCACATCGGCTATGATATTTATCAGGATAAGGTCGAAGGGCTCCTTCCCGATATCGCTTAAAACGCCTCTGCGCACTTCAATCCGGCTGGCTTCGCCATTATTTTCGACATTTTGCCTTGCAGTCTTCACGGCAGCCTCATCGATATCCACCGCAAGGACGCTTCCAGCTCCCAGCTTTGCTGCGACGAGGGCCAGGATGGCCGTGCCGCACCCCAGGTCCAGGACCCTGTCTCCAGGCTTCAGGTACTTTTCGCCAAGCAGGGCGCACATCCGGGTGGTTTCATGGGTACCGGTCCCGAATGCCATACCGGGATCAAGCTCAATAACTATCTGGCCGTTGCCGGGCACATAGTTTTCCCAGCTGGGTTTGACCACTATCCTGTCAGTCAGCCGGAATGGCTTGAAATATGCCTTCCAGTTGTCCTTCCATTCGGCATCGTCCCTTACCTGCCAGCGGACGGTACCCGGTCCGGTATCCATCAGCCCGGACAGTTCATCCATCCTTTGGCTGATCCTGCCCAGCAGTTTTCCGATATCGGCGCCTTCCGGGTAGTATGCCTTTACCTCCACGTCGGGCCCATAGCTCTCCGCAAGCCCGTCATCGGCGTAATCAAGATAACTGTTCTGCTCCGATGCCTGCCTGAAGGCATTGGCATCCACGATCTCGGTGCCGCTTGCCCCCAGTTCCATCAGGAATTCCGACAGGATCTCGGAAGCCGGTTCATTGGTTGTAACTGATACTTCAATCCACTTCATACGTTCTCCCGGTAAGCCGCTCCCTCTCGGGATCATTCCCTGAAAATATCCCTCATCTTGTTGAAGAAGCCTTTTTTCTGTTCCAGTCCTTCATCTCCGCCGATTTCGGCAAACTGCCGCAGCAGTTCCTTCTGTTTCTGGGACAGTTTTACCGGCACCTCCACGTTGACACGGATATACTGGTCGCCCCTTATGCTGCTCCTCAGATGCTTGATACCCTTGCCCCGTATCTTGAATACAGTTCCGGTCTGTGTGCCTTCGGGGATCGTGTAGTTCATCTTTCCGTCAATGGTGGGGATCTCTATTTCGGCGCCAAGGGCTGCCTGGGCAAAGGAGATGGGAATGTCGCAGACTACATCATACCCTTCTCGCTTGAAAATAGGGTGCGGCTTTATATGTATGGTAACAAAAAGGTCGCCGGGCGGGCCCCCTCTCAGGCCGGGCTCACCCTCTCCCCTCAGGGATATGGTCTGGCCGTCATCTATACCGGCAGGTATTTCTATGCTGATCTTGGAGCTCTTTGTTACGCGGCCTTTTCCATTACATCTCTCGCAGGGGTGGGTGATCACCTTGCCCTCGCCGCCGCACAGGTCGCAGGTGCGGACATTGACAAACTGGCCAAAGGGTGTTGACTGGGAATACCTGATCTGGCCGGTGCCGTTGCAGCGTTTGCAGCTTTCAGGCTGCGTCCCCGGTTTTGACCCTGAGCCTCCGCAGACATTGCAGTTCTGTACCCTTGTCAGGTTGAGCTCCTTTGTGGCGCCAAAGGCAGCCTCCATAAACTCGATTTCCATGGAATACTGCAGATCGTTTCCCCGCTGGGGACCGGTGCGCCTTGAAGCCCTGCTTCTCCCGAACCCCATAAAGCTCTCAAACAGGTCGTCAAGGCCGCCGAAGCCAAAATCAAACCCGCTGAAACCGGATGTACCGTCAAATGCAGAGTGCCCGTAGCGGTCATACTGGGCGCGCTTCTCGCTGTCACTCAGAACGCTGTATGCCTCGCTTATCTCCTTGAACTTGGCCTCGGCATCGGCATCGCCCTTGTTTACATCAGGATGGTATTGCTTTGCAAGCCGTCTGTATGCTTTTTTGATATCGGCCTCGGCAGCGTTCCTGTCCACGCCGAGGACCTCGTAATAGTCCCTTTTCTCGGCCAAAGGCCAACCCCTCCCGTTTGTTCTCCATGCTCGTCTGCCATGGATGGCCGGTATGGGAAAACCTCCAGGTCATTATCCCAATTTCCGGCCTTTGTTAATATACCACATACTCACCGTTACATCCATAGTGTTATGGAATATTGAGGCATCATTTGATCCCTTGCCGCATATTACCCTGTCTTTTTGTATTGATAACCAGGATTTGTGCCGGCAAAGAGAAACGGTAGATGCCTGCAGCGTTGGTTGCGGGCATATACCGTTCCGTGCCTCCCGTTATGTGAACCTGACGTTACTTCTTGTCGTCCTCGTCCACTACCTTGTAATCCGCGTTGTATACATTGTCATCGGACCCCGCGCCGTTAGGGTTGAAACCGTCCTGGGCTCCGCCGGGGCCGCCTGCCTGAGGCCCGGCCTGCTGGTATATCTTCTGGGAAATCGAATAGAAGGCCTGCGTCAGGGACTCCTTCGCGTTCTTTATAGCCTGGATGTCCGAACCCTTCAGGGCTTCCTTGACCTTGTCGACCTCAGCCTGGATCCTGGCTTTGTCGTCGGCGCTCAGCTTGTCGCCCAGGTCCTTCAGGGTCCTTTCGGTCTGGTATACCATGGAGTCGGCCTCATTACGGATTTCAACCTCTTCCTTGCGCCTCTTGTCCTCGGCGGCAAACTTCTCGGCTTCCTTGACAGCCCTTTCGATTTCCGCCTCGCTCAGGTTGGAGCTTGCTGTTATGGTTATCTGCTGCTCGTTTCCGGTACCGAGGTCCTTGGCTGAAACATGAACGATACCGTTGGCGTCAATGTCAAATGTAACCTCGATCTGGGGAATGCCGCGCGGAGCCGGCGGGATACCGGTGAGCTGGAAGTTCCCGAGCAGCTTGTTATGCGCCGCTATTTCACGCTCACCCTGGTAGACCTTGATATCCACGCTGGTCTGCCCGTCGGCGGCCGTCGAGAATATCTGGCTCTTCTTCGTCGGTATGGTGGTGTTGCGCTCGATGAGCCTGGTGAACACACCGCCCAGTGTTTCAATACCCAGGGACAGGGGGGTTACATCCAGGAGCAGAAGGTCCTTCACTTCTCCTGACAGGACTCCCGCCTGTATGGCAGCGCCTATGGCTACGCATTCATCCGGGTTGATTCCCTTGAAGGGCTCCTTGCCCAGGAACTTCTTGATGGCCTCCTGGACAGCCGGGATACGGGTTGATCCGCCTACCAGCAGAACCCTGTGTATATCGTTGGGGGAAAGGCCTGCATCCGCCAAAGCCTGCCTGGTGGGTCCCATGGTCTTCTCCACCAGGTCTGCGGTCATTTCGTCAAACTTGGCCCGTGTAAGGGTCATGTCCAGATGTTTCGGACCTGACGTGTCTGCCGTGATAAAAGGCAGGTTGATGCTGGTCTGGGCTACCGTTGAAAGTTCTATCTTCGCCTTCTCTGCAGCCTCCTTCAGCCTCTGCATGGCCATCTTGTCGTTCCTGAGGTCTATGCCGTATTCCTGCTTGAAGCTGTCGGCCATCCAGTCCATGATGCGCTGGTCGAAATCATCACCGCCAAGGCGGTTGTTGCCGCTGGTGGCAAGCACCTCAAAAACGCCGTCGCCGATCTCCAGGATGGACACGTCAAAGGTTCCGCCTCCCAGGTCGAATACAAGTATTTTCTGATCTGTCTCCTTGTCAAGGCCATAGGCCAGCGCTGCGGCCGTAGGCTCGTTGATAATCCTTAATACCTCAAGCCCGGCAATCCTCCCCGCATCCTTTGTAGCCTGGCGCTGGGAATCGGAGAAATACGCCGGCACTGTAATAACCGCCTGGGTTACTTTCTCGCCCAGGTATGCTTCCGCGTCAGCCTTCAGCTTCTGCAGGATCATTGCTGAGATTTCCGGTGGTGTATAGTATTTGTCGTCAATCTTGACCTTTTTATCGGTACCCATATCTCTCTTTATGGAAATAACCGTTCTTTCGGGGTTGGTTATGGCCTGCCGCTTCGCGACCTGCCCCACAAGCCGCTCGCCCGTCTTTGAAAAGGCCACGATGGACGGTGTGGTGCGGCTTCCTTCAGCGTTTGGGATGACAACAGGCTCTCCGCCTTCCATAACGGCAACGCATGAGTTGGTTGTACCGAGGTCTATCCCGATTACTTTTCCCATAGTTCAATCACTCCTGTTTATTTAAATTAAGGCCAAAGAAAGTCTAGTTCGCAACCTTCACCATGGAATGGCGAATAACGATTTCATCCTTATAGATATATCCCTTCTGGAATTCCTCTATGATCTCGCCGGGGCCATAGCTTTCATCCTCTACATGCATGACGGCATTGTGAAGCTCCGGGTCAAAGGTCTTCCCGACAGCTTCTATAGGCTTTACTCCCAGCTTCTCGAGGATGTCCGACATCTGCCTGAGGATCATGCCGATACCTTCCATGAGGCTCTTTCCCTCCTGGGTTTCAGCTTCCGCGGCAGCGGCGCGTTCAAGATTGTCAACAACCGGGAGGAACCTAAAAACAACGTCGCATACCGAATCGCTGTAGAGCCTTTCCTTTTCCCGGTTGGTACGCTTGCGATAGTTATCGTATTCTGCCGCAAGGCGCTGCGCCTTTTCCAGAAGTTCATTCATCTCGTTTTTCTTGTTTTCCAGCGCCTGCTTCAGCGCGCTTATCTCATCTTTCAGGCTGCCTGCGCCGGCAGAATCACCTTCCGCGGTTTCTTCAGCAGCCTTTGTGTCCTGCGGTTCACCGGACTGCGCGGATTCTTCCCGCGCAAGCGGTGACTCCATCCCACTGTCCTCAGCCGTCTTTCCTTCAGGCTGGTTCAGATCGGGTAAATCCTTGTTGCTCATTTATAACTTCCTTTCAACTGTTAATTGCCCGCCGGATTATCCATGCTCGTTGAATAATCTCATGATCTCCCTGTTGATCAGGTCCTTTATATATAGTATGGAAGAAACCACCCTGCTATAAGTCATCCTGGTGGGCCCGATGACGCCTATGGCGCCGGTGCTCCTGACTTCATGGCCATACACGGTTGTCACCACGCTGAGTTCCTTCATGGGGCCGATCTCGTTCTCGCTTCCGATCCTTACATCAAGGCTCGGCTTCTGCATGGCGCTCCTGGCCAGGGCATGGATCACATCTTCCTCACTTAGGAGCTCAAGAACCTCCCTTGCCTTGATGAGGTCGTTGAATTCAGGGTAGTTGAGCAGGTTGGTCACCCCGTCAAGGTACACGTCGGTGCTCTCGACCCGGCGTATGCATTCCCTTACTGCGTCCAGGACCTGCGAAACCAGTGCTCCCGAAATATCGGACGCCAGCATAAGGTCAAGGGTATCGGGCATCGAAACAGTGCTGATTTTCTTTCCGGATATCTTCGCGTTAAGCGCGTTGGAAAGCCTTAAGATATTCTCCTCTTCCACGTTTTCGTCGTGCTTTATCATCCTGTTCCTGACGATTCCGCCCTCGACCACAAGTACTGCCAGGAGGTGCTTTTCATCAATGGCTACCACCTGTACCGACTTGATCAGGGCTTCGGAAAGCTGGGGCGAGATAACTACGGTAGGATAGCCCGTAAAGGAGGAAACAATGCTGCAGACCCTTTTAAAGAGCTGGTTCAGTTCCTCCACTCTGTTATCCATCGCCTGCCTGAGCCGCATGGCTTCATCGTAGGCCAATTGGTAAGCCTGCATCAGGTGGTCCACATAAAACCGGTACCCTTTGTCCGACGGAACCCTCCCGGCCGATGTATGGGGTTGGGTAATATATCCCAGTTCCTCCAGGTCGGCCATCTCGTTCCTGATGGTAGCCGATCCCAGACCGAGGTCATGCTTCCGGGCAATGGTTCTGGAGCCGACAGGCTGTGCAGACTGGATGTAAACATCAATAATGGATTTCAATATTGTTTTTTTTCTGTCGTTAAGCTCGTTTTCCCAGGCCATTTCTTCACCCCCCTGATGGCGCTCCTGGGAGCCTGGAGCTCGATCCGATAATCTTCCAATATCCCGGATATGTAATTACCCATCTTGTTGTTAGCACTCTCCAATGATGAGTGCTAACACAATTCAAAAATAACACTCACCCACCGGTTTGTCAAGAGTCAGTCGGCCGGGAGTGAGTTGGTCGGATCAATATATCCTGTATTTATTCCTATCTCTGAATAATGATTGAAATGCGCGTACCTTCGCCATCCATATCATCCATTGCCAGGCGGCACTGCAGCATTGACAGCTCTGAGGCTACCTCGATGAAGCGCGGGTCGGACTTGAACCCTTCAATATCCACCACCTGGTCTCCTGTGATGCCTATATGTACCGCGTTGCCTTCCTCATAGGCAACCACCTCTATGCTGCCTATCCTCCTTGTCTCATCCTGTTCGGTATAGGCCTTCTCCAGGAGAAGTTTTATGAGTTCGCCCAAAGGTGATACGATCTTGTCGGCAATCTCCTTGTCAACCTCGATGTTCTCGCCCATTGTTGAAAACCTTACTTCGAGGTGATGCTCCTCTATGATGGTGCAGGCCAGGCGGGTCAGCTTCTGGAACGTCTGCTGGAGAGTTACCATCCGGAGTTCCTTCAGGATGCTTCTCACATCCTGGACCATGTTGAACGCTTTCGATGCGTCTATGGTAAGGGCGTCATTGCTGCCAAACCTCAATACGGCCTCATCCCTGATAGAATCGAAGATACTGCCGATGTTGCCTACGATGCCAATAATCTGGTCAAGCCTTTCAAGGGGGATCTTGACATACTGGTCCGAGGCGCCCGCATTCCTGATTTTCTGCATGCGTATGGCCTTAATAATGTCAGAAACGTCGACTTTCTTTTCTTTCAGCACGATCTCGCCGAATTTCATCCTGCTGAAGACGCCGCTCTGTTTCCTGAGTATATCCTCCACATCCGAGTGCTTGATGGCTCCTTCGGCCACGAGGATCTCGCCGATGCGGGCCCGGCGTCCCTCGGGCTGGCGTATCTCAAGGATTATATCTTCCACCAGCTTGCGGATGTTGCTGATATGCTGCTCTACTTCACCAATGAACATGGTGTCTTTGACGTCGTCACTGTTTTCGCATATTTTTCTGATGAATCTGACCGAAAACAGCAGGAGGTTAATGACGCTTCTCCCGGCCGGTGTTCCATATTTCCGGAGGGTTTCAAGGAGTTCCTTGGAAGCCTCGGCTATCCTGCCGCTGACAGTATCGTGCAACAGGCCGGCAAGGCCTCTTACCGCGTCGAAGCTGCAATAGATCGAGTTCAGATGATCGGCGTTGTCCGGCTCCATCTCAAGATCCACCAGCTCTACCTCTATCTTTTCCAGGATCTCCTTTATCTCCGCGATAAAATCATTCATATAGCTCCTGCTGATCTCCGCGAGTCCGGGAACCGCTGAATCCACTCCCCTGATCTCATTCATCTCCATCATATTATCCTCCCCCACCATTCTCTCTGCCGGAAAAAGCTCAGATAAACTCAACAAATACCTGGTTGGCGAAATCCATGCCTCTTTTTGTCAATCTTACCACAGACCCGTTGAGCTCAACAAGCTCCCTTTCGGCAAGGTCCGCCAGCTTTTTGCCATACTTCTTCCTGACATCGGTACGGTAGACAGAAGACAGTTCGTCCAGGTCAATGCCTTCCGTCAGCCTCAGCCCGAGTATCATGCTTTCTGACAGAGCTTCTTCATTTGAAATATAATAGTATTCGCTTAACGCGGCATTCCCGCGCTCCACGCTCTCCATGTACAGCCGCAGGTCCGGAGTATTGGCGAATCGCGCCTGGTTGAAGAAGGAATGGGCGGCGACGCCAAATCCCAGGTATTCTCCCCTCAGCCAGTAATTCATATTATGTCGGCAGCGGTAATGAGGTTTCGCCATATTGGAGATTTCATACTGCTCAAAACCGGCTTCCCCAAACACATCTATGGCTGCCCGGTACATCTCGCGTTCAAGATCTTCGTCGGGTTCCGGCCAGATGCCTTCCTGCTTCAGCTTTCCAAACCTGGTACCTTCTTCCACTGTGAGGCTGTAGCAGGAAACATGGGGTATCTGGCAGGACAGAACCCTGGATATGGTTTCGAGCCAGTCTTCCATGGTCTGGTAGGGGATCCCGAATATTATATCGGCATTTATGTTGGAAAAACCATGGTCCTGGGCCATAAAAACCGCTTCATCGAATTCACTTGCCTTGTGTATCCTTCCCATGAATTCAAGAAGATGGTTCTGCCAGGCCTGAAGGCCTATGCTGAGCCTGTTTATTCCGGCCTCCCGGTAAGCCCTGAGCCTGTCATGGTCCAGCGTGCCCGGATTGGCTTCAATGGTTGTCTCGGTGTCTGGCAGAAGGCTATAATGCTTCCGCGCCGCTTCCATTATCCGCTGGATGGCGCTGCCGGGAAGGAGCGAAGGGGTGCCCCCGCCAAGGAAGATGGACACAACGCGGCGCTGCCGGGCCATTTCCGATTTCTGCTCCAGTTCTTTTATTACAGCATTTATATATGGCTCCCAGGCATCCTCCATGCCGGGCCAGGAGACAAAATCGCAGTACCTGCACTTTCTTGCGCAGAAAGGAATATGGATATAAAGACCGATATCAGGTGATGCCGCCCCCATGACCTTTGCCTCATATATCCAGCTTGAGCACGCTCATGAAGGCCTCCTGGGGGACCTCCACGCTGCCCACCTGGCGCATCCGTTTTTTTCCTTCCTTTTGCTTTTCAAGCAGCTTCTTCTTGCGTGTGATATCGCCGCCGTAGCACTTGGCCAGCACATCCTTGCGGTAAGCCTTTACTGTTTCCCTGGCGATGATCTTTGTGCCGATGCAGGCCTGGATAGGCACCTCAAACATCTGCCTGGGTATGGTTTCCTTAAGCTTTTCGGCCATCCTGCGCCCCCTTGCGTATGCCTTGTCGGCATGGACGATGAAAGACAGGGCGTCGACTATCTCTCCGTTCAGCCTGATATCAAGCTTGACAAGTTTTGATTCCTTGTAGCCCGTCAGCTCATAGTCCAGGGATGCATAGCCCCTCGACCTGGATTTAAGGGCGTCAAAGAAATCATAGACAATCTCATTCAGGGGCATCTCATAGCTGAGAATGACCCTGGTGGCCTCCATATAATCCATCCCCAGGAAGGCGCCCCTCCTGTCCTGGCAAAGCTCCATGATGCTCCCGACATACTCGGTAGGCGTCATGATGGTAGCCTTGACGATGGGTTCCTCCATAACGGCTATCTCGGTCGGGTCGGGCATGTTCGTGGGGTTATCCAGGTAGATCACATCGCCGTTGACCTTTGTGATCCGGTAGATAACGCTGGGCGCTGTAGTGACGATGTCCAGGTCGTATTCCCGCTCCAGGCGCTCCTGTATGATCTCCATATGCAGCAGGCCCAAAAAGCCGCACCTGAAACCGAACCCGAGGGCTGCCGACGTTTCGGGTTCAAACAGCAGGGACGCATCGTTAAGCTGCAGCTTCTCGAGAGAATCCTTCAGATCATTGTATTTTGCCCCGTCAGCAGGATATATCCCGCAAAACACCATGGGCACCGCCTTCTTGTATCCCGGAAGGGGTTCGCTGGCGGGGTTGGATGCCAGCGTGATGGTATCGCCCACGCGGCAGTTCCGGACATCCTTGATGCTTGCGCATATATATCCCACCTCACCGGCCAGGAGAGCATCGGACGGGATATGCCTTCCCGGGCTCATGTATCCCAGTTCGGTCACCACGTAATCCTTGCCGGTATGCATCATATGGATGGTCTGGCCGGGCGACACGCTGCCTTCCACCACCCGGACATAGGCTATAACGCCCTTATAGGTATCATACAGGGAATCGAATATGAGTGCCCGCAGCGGGGCGTCCTCATCTCCCCGCGGGGCAGGTATGCGGGATATGATCTTCTCCAATACGCTGCCGATATTCACACCGTTCTTGGCCGAAATACGCGGGGCATCCTGGGCCTCCAGCCCGATGACATCCTCGATCTCCCTTATAACCTCGTCGGGTCTTGCGCTGGGAAGATCGATCTTGTTGATAACAGGTACGATCTCCAGGTCGTGCTCCAGGGCCAGGTAGACATTCGCCAGGGTTTGGGCCTCAATTCCCTGGGACGCATCCACCACCAGTATTGCGCCTTCGCATGCCGCTATGCTCCTTGACACCTCGTAGTTGAAATCCACATGGCCGGGGGTATCTATCAGGTTGAGGATATATTCCTCGCCATCCTCGCCTCGATATACCATCCTGACGGCACGCGCCTTTATGGTTATCCCCCGTTCCCGCTCAATATCCATATCGTCCAGGACCTGTTCTTCCATCTCCCGCTCGGTCAGGGCGCCGGTCATCTGCAGCAGCCTGTCGGCCAGGGTGGATTTTCCATGATCAATATGGGCTATTATGCAGAAGTTCCTTATCTTTTTTTGCCTTTCACCGCTCATATCTCGTCCTCATCAATCACCAGCGTTATCTGTCATATTTTGCTCTTGACAATTATACCATCACATATTCGCTCTTTAAAGTATCAGGCTTGAGAGTCTTGCGCCCGCCCGGCGTTTTTCCGTAAAAAAGCCATCATTTAATCCTGCGCGCTGTCATAGATTTTCCCTGGATAACCTTTGGGATCGGATGGGAAAGCCATGAACCCTGCAGCCGCAATACCCGCGGTTCTCTATGCCCTTGGCGCAGGCATAGCTACCGGAATAGGAGGGATCCTGGTCCTGCTGTTCAAAAAAACCGATACCCGGGTGCTGTCGGCCATGCTGGGTTTCTCAGCGGGTGTCATGGTCTATGTATCCTTCATCGAGCTTTTTCCCGAGGCTGAGGTCATCCTCAGGAACGCCCACGGCGAGCAAAGGGGCAGGATCCTTGCGGTCCTTTCCTTTTTCTTCGGCATTGTCCTCACAGCGCTGATGGACGAACTCATCCCAGATCCGGGGTATCCGTCCTCAGCCCGGGGATCGCGGACCGATGATCCCCGCGGGGCGACGCCGGATTTCGCCAGGCTCTATAAAACGGGGCTGTTCACAGCCCTTGCCGTAACCGTCCACAACTTCCCCGAGGGCATAGCCGCCTTCATCTCAGGAGTAAAAGACCCAATCCTCGGCCTTTCTGTCGCCCTGGCCATCGCAATCCACAACATCCCCGAAGGCATATCCATTGCCTTGCCTGTTTATTATGCCACAAAAAGCCGGGGAAAAGCCTTCTGGATGTCATTGCTTTCCGGCTTCTCAGAACCTTTGGGGGCTGTCCTTGCCATGCTGGTCCTGGGCCGTTTCATCACCGATACGTTGTTCGGAATGGTATTCGCGGCAGTCGCCGGGGTCATGATCTATATTTCCATGGATGAACTGCTTCCCGCTGCGAGAGAATATGGAGAGCACTACCTGACCATAGTGGGTTTCGTGCTGGGAATGGGGGTCATGGCCGCAGGCGTGCTTATGCTTTTTCACGGGTGAATATGTATGACGTGCCCGATTTCAGGCCCCTGCACATAAAAGAGCGGGCAAACCCGCTCTCCCTGTCATTCCCTTTCAAAAGACGCACACTCTGTGTCTTTTTCATCATCCGCCTTTTCCGTGCACCTGGATACATGGATATGGTCAAGGGCGCAGTATTCTTCGGTCTTTGCGTGGTATCTGCATTCCTTTACGTTGCAGCCGATTGCCTTGTTGGGTCCCATAGATTCACCTCCCGCAGTTTATTATTCCGCGGGAATTGATATGGATATCCCATGAACATAATAACTGGTTTCTTATTTTATTCCAATATCGCGCCGATAATGCGCGTTTTTGAAATGAATCCCGCTGACTGCGGCATATGCCTTCCGTCTTGCCTCTTCAATATCGGCGCCCCTCGCGGTAACCCCGAGGACCCGGCCCCCGTTGGTAAGGAACCTGTCGCCTTCCTTTTTGGTGCCGGCATGGAAGACCAGGATTTCCGACTGGCGGCCGAACCGGTCCAGGCCGGTTATTTCGAAGCCCTTCTCATAGGCTTCCGGGTATCCGCCAGAGGCCATGACAACGCATACGGCCGCATCCTGCTCCCACTGGATGTCCACTTTATCCAGTTCCTCGTTGATTACTGCCTTTATTATTGTCAAAAGATCGGTTTTCAGGAGTGGCAGGACCACCTGGGTTTCGGGATCGCCGAAACGGGCGTTGTATTCCAAAACCTTCGGACCGTTTTCTGTGAGCATGAGGCCAAAGAACAGCACTCCCTTGAATTTTCTGCCTTCTTCGTTCATGGCCCGGATGGTGGGTTCGAATATGGTCTCCATGCATTCGCGGGCGATGGCCCCGGTATAATGCCTGCTGGGCGTGAATGTGCCCATGCCGCCTGTATTGAGGCCCTGGTCGTTGTCCAATGCCCGCTTATGATCCTGCACGCTGACCATTGGCTTTATGGTTCTGCCGTCGGTGAAGGCCAGGATCGATACCTCCGGACCCGTGATATACTCTTCAACAACAATCCGCTGGCCGGCACTGCCGAACTTCCGTTCCTCCATGATGCTGTTTACCGCCGCAACCGCCTCGTCACGGGTATGGCATATGAGGACTCCCTTGCCGAGGGCCAGTCCGTCGGCCTTGACCACAACGGGAAGCTTCGCCTTCATGACATATTCCCTGGCTTCCCTGCTGTCGTCGAACACCCTGTAATCGGCCGTCGGGATGTTGTATTTCTTCATGAGGTCCTTGGCAAAAACCTTGCTGGACTCGATAATCGCAGCATCCTTCCGCGGGCCGAAAGCAGGTATTCCAGCCGCTTCCAGCGCGTCAACCATGCCCATGGCCAGTGGGTCATCGGGAGCCACCACAACAAGGTCAATCCCGTTCTCCTTAGAGAAACCCACTATACCGTCAATATCGGTGGCGCTGACCGGTACCAGCCGTGCAATCTCACCGATGCCGCCGTTTCCCGGCGCGCAGAAGATCTCGGTTACATCCGGGCTCTGGGCCAGCTTCCATACTATGGCGTGTTCCCTTCCGCCGCCTCCTACTACCAGTACCTTCATCCTTCGTCTTCCTTTCTTTGGGCTGATTCACCAAGGATGGTCACATGCCTTCCTTCCACCTTCAGCCTGCCCTGGGCGAAAAGCCTGATGGCCTCGGGAAGCAGCACCCACTCGGCCTGCTCCATTACCCTCTGCTGAAGGCTTTCAGGCGTATCGTCCTGCATCACTTCAACGGCTTTCTGCAGGATGATCGGACCCGAATCGTATTCCCTGTCGACAAAATGAACCGTGGCTCCTGTTACGCGAACACCATATTCCAGCGCCTTTTTATGGGGGATAATCCCGTAGAAGCCTTTTCCGCAGAATGATGGGATCAGGGATGGATGTATGTTTATGATGGCATTTTCGTATTCGGAAAGGACCCGTTCGCCCAAAAGGCTTAAGAAACCTGCCAGGACTACCAGCTGCACTTTATATTCCTTAAGATGTTTCAGTACCGCTTCATCATACTCCTCCAGCGTTTCAAAATCCTTTTTCGAAATTACGCAGGAGGGTATATTGTGTTTCCTGGCGCGTTCCAGGGCATATACCCCGGGTCTGCTGGAAATTACCGTAACCACCTGGCAGCCGGGAAGCCGGCCGCTCTCTATCTGGTCAAGTATGGCCTGCAGGTTCGTACCGCCCCCTGAAACCATAACTCCTATCCTCAGCATATCGTGATTCTCTCCCCGCCCTTTATTATCTCGCCTATGACGAAGGCCTTTTCTCCAAGCTGTTCGGCGGACCGGACCACGTCATCGGCTTCATCGGGCGAAACGGCCAGGACCATGCTGATTCCCATGTTAAAGGTGTTATACATATCCTTTTCGGGGATGTCGCCCATCTCCCGGATCAGGTGGAATATGGGGAGCACCTCCCAGCTTCCTTTGTGGATAACCGCACCCAGGCCCTCGGGAATAACCCTGGGTATGTTTTCGATGAAGCCCCCTCCGGTAATATTGGCAATCCCCTTGATCCCGTGCTTTTCGATAAGGGAGAGGATGGTTTTTACATATATGCGCGTCGGTGTAAGGAGTTCCTCTCCAAGGGTTTTTCCGAGCCTTTCAAGGAACTCTCCAAGGTTTTCCCTGCCGGGGTTCAGAACCTTCCGGACCAGCGAGAAACCGTTGCTGTGGAGACCCGAGGAAGCGAGGCCGACAAGGAGGTCCCCCTCCCGGATGGTGCTGCCGTCTATGATCCGGTCCCGATCCACGATCCCGACCACAAACCCGGCCAGGTCGTACTCATCCTCAGGGTAGAAGCCCGGCATCTCGGCTGTTTCGCCGCCGATCAGGGCGCATCCGGCCTGTACGCATCCGTCGGTGACCCCTTTCACGATCTGCTCCACTTTCTCCGGCACCAGCTTTCCCGTGGCAATATAGTCCAGGAAAAACAAAGGCTGTGCTCCGCAGCACACCACATCATTGGCGCACATGGCCACACAGTCTATCCCGACAGTATCATGCCTGTCCATGAGAAAAGCTATCTTCAGCTTGGTGCCCACGCCGTCGGTGCCCGAAACCAGCACGGGTTTTTTGATGTTGATGTTCTCCAGGCTGAACAGCCCGCCGAACCCGCCTATTTCTTCCAGTACCCCGGGTCTCATGGTCTTCCGGATATGGGATTTCATCAGTTCAACGGCCTTATAGCCCGCTGTTACATCAACCCCGGCTTCCTTGTAAGTGGTCATGATCCATCCTCCTTGCCCTGCATATGTTCATTCAACGGGAAAGCCTTCCGGTCCCAGTTCTATGGGGTATTTCCCTGTGAAGCATCCGGTGCAGAAGCCCGTTTCACAGGCGCCCACGGGGGTTTTCATCAGCCCTTCCACGCTCAGGAATCCCAGGCTGTCGGCGCCCATGCTTTCCCTGATCTCCTCTATGGTCTTTTGCGCCGCGATCAGCTGGTTCGTACAGGATATGTCGATGCCGAAGTAGCAGGGAAACCTGACCGGCGGTGAACTTACCCTCATGTGCACCTCTTTTGCGCCCGCGTTCTTCAGCATCTGCACGAGTTTTCTTGTTGTGGTGCCGCGCACGATGGAATCGTCGATCATGACGATGCGCTTGCCTTCTATCTCTTCCCTGAGCGCGTTCAGCTTTATGTCAACGCTTTGCTCCCTCATCCTTTGCTGGGGCTGGATAAATGTCCTTCCCACGTACCGGTTCTTTATCAGCGCCTCCCCATAGGGGATGCCCGACTGTCTCGAAAAGCCAATTGCGGCGGTCAGCCCTGAATCGGGCACACCCACCACAAGGTCGGCATCCACCGGATGCTCTATGGCCAGCCTTCGTCCTGCCTCAAGGCGGGCCCTGTAAACCGACGCGCCGTCAATAAAGCTGTCCGGGCGCGCAAAGTATATATGTTCAAAAATACAGAAATGGCGGGGTTGGCTGCCTACGGCCTTCCGTATGGACCGGATCTCGGCGCCCTGGATAAACACGATTTCGCCCGGCTCAACATTCCTGACAAAATCGGCTCCCACCGCGTCGAGGGCGCAGCTCTCGGATGCCAGGATGATGGAGTCGTCAAGCTTTCCGATGCAAAGCGGCCTTAAGCCCCATGGGTCGCGCATGCCGATGAGATGGTTCCGGGTCATAAGGACAAGCGAATATGAGCCTTTTACCTGCTCCATGATCATTGAGAGAATCTCCTCAAGATCACCGGTTTGGATACCGTAACGTGAAATGAGATTGGCGATGACCTCCGAATCGGTTGATGTCTGGAATATTGCGCCGGATTCCTCGAGGGTTCGCCTGATTTTCCCGGCGTTGACCAGGTTGCCGTTATGGGCAATGGCCATGGGCCCGTTCTTGTAATTGGCCATAAGGGGCTGGCTGTTTTCTATGGATGTGCCGCCGGTGGTGGAATAGCGGCAGTGTCCTATGGCTATCCTGCCTTCCATCCGGTCCAGTATCTTGTCGCTGAAGACCTCGGATACGAGTCCCAGGCCTTTATGCCCTGTTATTGCGCCGTTTTCATCGGTGACCGCAATGCCGCAGCTTTCCTGGCCGCGGTGCTGCAGGGCATACAGGCCGAAATATACCATGCGGGCTATATCAAACCCGTTATTGTTGACAACGCCAAAAACGCCGCATGCCTCACGGGGCTTGTCGTCCCAGTCCATGGAGCAATGCAGCGTTCCAGTCCTGTTTTCTGTCATTGGCCGGCACCTCCCAACCTGGCCTGAAGCTGCTGGTCCTTTTTCTCGACGGCTTCGGCCATTTTCTTCTTGTATTCATGCATCTTTTCACGCAGTTCCGGGTATGCGCCCCCCATGATTTGCACAGCAAGAAGCGCCGCGTTTTCGCTTCCGTTAATGGCCACGGTGGCCACAGGCACGCCCGATGGCATCTGGACGATGGACAGAAGTGAATCCAGCCCGTCAAGCGTGGAGGATTTGATGGGAAGCCCTATGACGGGAAGCACGGTGTAGGCTGCCAATACACCGGGAAGATGGGCCGCCTTGCCCGCGGCGGCGATAACCAGGTCATAACCTTCTTTTTCAGCGTTTTTCGCAAGTTCGGCAGCCCGGTCCGGCGTACGGTGGGCTGAGCATACGGTTACCGTCGTTTCAACACCAAAATCCTTCAGGATTCCGAGGCATCCCTCAATAACCGGAAAATCGGAGTCACTGCCCATAACAATGGCTACTTTTGGTCCTTTTGGCATATGATTACCCTTTCCTAAGAGATTTGGTCCGATTCATATATGCAGTGCCATGACGAGGTCTTGCCGCCGCCTGATGATGATCTGATCCGGATCCGCGATCCATGGCAATAAATGATAAAACGGGCTGGTGTGGCCAGCCCAAAAGCCTGCTGACACAAGATTATACTATATAAACACGTGACTCTTTGTCAATGTCGAATCCGACAAAGTATGCCGGTGTTTCCGCGCCACGGTTGTTTATTCTTTACCGTCAGTCTTGCCTGTTGTCAGGGATGGCAGCGCACCAGATACTTCTTTACCATGAACGCCGGGAAGTACGACTCCTTGGATTTGCGCAAGCCTTCTATGCCCATATCCTCTTCCCTGTTGACATATTTCGTATCAGTCCATTCCCTGGTGCAAAACTCCCTGTTGATGAAGGTATATATGCCATGGATGGCTGCATTTCCCTTCTCGACTCTCACCGCGGCCATTTCGCCGCTGAGCCTTTCGCCTATGGTAAAGGCTTCGGCTTTCCCGTTAACCCTTACCAGGCCGCCTTTGAGGCCGAACCTTTCCCAGTTGTCCAAAAGCTCCCTGCATGCAAGGCGTTCACAGTTGTCGGGATGCCGGCATTCGGACTCGTTGTTTTCACACCACTCTTCAAAGACACGGAAGCATTCGTCGGTATTCTCCGGCCCGACGGGCACGTATTCATGATCTTTATATAACCGCAGGAACTGGCTTATGTGGTTCCTTTTTCTGCTGTATTTCTTCCCGGAGAGATGGATCAGGTCTTCGGAATTGTAGACGTAGTCCGAAGCCTCCGGAAGGTATGAAACCTCCGCCCTGTCCTTGAAATATCCGGTCAGAAGCGGAACCATGCCCTCTTCCACCCGGGCGAAGGCAAGGTCAAGATCCTGCTCCCTGAAATGACCCTCAACAGCGCTTAGGGCTTTCCTGAAGTCCTCAATGTCATGCCGCCCGTCCACGGGTATGGGACAGAAAGCAAAGGGGATATATGTCCTGGGGTTCGCCACCATGCAGAGATGGTTTCCGAATATGCCGAATCTCAGGTTGTAATCACGCCTCCAGGCATACAGGTACGGGAACGTGAATTCCGATGCTGTCGGGCGCATGCGCCTCAGTATGGGGGTTATCAGGTCCTGGTCTTCAAGTGTCAGTTCTCTGAAATCATTCATGATTAACAATTCATCTGCCTTTTATGATGTCCGCATGTGAAGTGGAGGTCAGTCTCCGAAACTGACGCCAATGCTCCTGGCTATTCTAATCAGTTCCCCGTCAAGAGGAACAGTCTTGATCTTACCGGCAATTTCTGAAATCTTTACAGGGCAAAGCTGGTCATTCCTGATTGCCGCCATCATGTTGTACCTGCCCTCGGCGATCATTTTCACGGCTGAAGCCCCCAACCGCGTGGACAGGATCCGGTCATAGGGGGAAGGCTCCCCGCCCCGCTGGAGATATCCCAGGACGGTAACCCTGACTTCCAGCCTGGTCAGCCTTTCAAGCTCGGCTGCCAGTTGGCTTCCGATGCCGTTTATGGGCTGCACATCGTCATCGTCGCTGATGACGGGGTCCTTCGGCCTGTTATACCCCAAAGGTCTGCTGCCTTCCGACGCAACAATGATGCTGAAGCTCTTTCCCTCGTTCTTTCGCTCAAGGATCCGCTTTGCAACAAGGTTTATATCATACGGGATCTCGGGTATGAGGATGATATCGGCCCCTCCGGCTATCCCTGACTGCAGGGACACCCATCCCGCCGATAAACCCTTGACCTCCAGGATCATGACCCTGTGGTGGGACTCAGCGGTTGAATGCAGCTTGTCCAATGCCTGGGTCGCAGTGTTCACACTGGTCATAAAGCCAACGGTCATATCGGTGGCAGGCACGTCGTTGTCGATGGTCTTGGGTATGGCAACTATGTTGATCCCCTTCTCAATCAGCCTTCCGGCAATATTGATGGTATTGGTGCCGCCAATAACTATGAGGCACTGGATGTCATGCATCTTCAGGGTATCGATCACCCTGTCGCTCATATCCCTGTACTGGCTCTCCCCGTCATGGTCCACCAGGACGCTGAAGGGATCGAAGTTGTTGGTGGTGCCTAAAATGGTCCCGCCCCTGTCCAGCAATCCGGACGCGTCGGAAAGCTTCAGCTTCACGAAGCGGTTGTAGACCAGGCCCAGGTAGCCGTCCTTGAACCCGATTACCTCGTAGCCGTAGTTGTTGATGGCAGTCTTCACCACCGCCCGTATCACCGAATTCAGTCCGGGGCAGTCCCCGCCGCAGGTTGCAACACCAATCCTGAACTCAGCCATTTCCATCCTCCCTTTTATGGTTTCCTGAATATAGCAGGCTCTCATCAGCCGGTCCGTTCCCCGTCAGTTGCCCATGCTTCAAAAGGCCCGGAAAACCCATCTGCCGCAAGGCTTCATACATGACAATCGCCACCGCGTTGGATAGATTAAGGGAACGGATATTCTCCCGCATGGGTATCCTGATGCACTGCCCGTAGCGCTCTCTCAGCAGCGTTTCAGGAAGGCCCCTGGTTTCCTTCCCGAACATGATGAAGCAATCCCTGGTATACTGCACCTCATCATAGGTTTTCGACGCTTTGGTGGACGAAAAAAAGATGGGTTTGCCATGATGCTTGCTGAAAAAATCATCCAGACTGCTATAGTAATGGAGATCCAGCTTGTCCCAGTAATCAAGCCCGGCGCGTTTCAGGTACCTGTCCTCGATGGAAAAGCCCAGCGGGCCTATCAGATGGAGCGCGGCCCCCGTTGCCGCGCAGGAACGGGCAATGTTTCCCGTATTCTGCGGAATTTCAGGTTCATGAAGAACGATATTCAAAGCCACTATTCATTACCTCGATCCCGCTGCCATCAGCAGAAAAAGATGGCCTTGCCATCTTTCGCTCGTCATTCCTCCAGGGATACGTTTATTTCTATCGGAGCATCACCCTCGAGCAGCAAGGGGACACATATGGTTTTCATATTGGCCGGGGTTATCACCATCTTCTCGCCTATCAGGATGGATGGTGGAGTGATCTCGATGCCTATACCCCTGCCGGCCAGTATAGTCGCAGTATTGCCCATAATCATATTGCCCAGTTCGGAAATGGCGCTCTTTGACATCTCATCCAGTTCAGCCACCATAGCGCCGCCCATCATGGACGACGCCACTTTTAGCGCGGTGTTCGTGTTCATGGATATGACCACCTGGCCCCTGATCTTTCCTGTCAGTCCGACAATAACCGCGATATCCTCACTGTGATATGGCACGTTTTTCAAGTATACTTTACCCAAAACCGGCTTGTTGCCGGTCATCATCGTCCAAACCGACTGGCTTGCCTCAATAAATGGATTTATGTATTCTACGTTCATTAGCCCGCTCCTGTGATGGTTTGATCACTACGGTTGGTTAATAATGTATTATGATCTGCCATTATTTCGTTAATAAAAAACACATAATTGATTCTACCAAAACATGCTGAAAAATGGAAGCCCTACTTGTCCCCGCCCTCGGTTCTCCTGTATTCAAGGATTCTTCTTGCTGCGTTTTTCCTTATCCGTACAGCCTTTTCAGGGCAGAATTCATGGCAGCAGAAGCAGCTGATGCACTTGCCGTAATCGATGACCACCTTGTTTTCCTCGTTTTTGCGAATGGTTTTGGGCGGGCACACCTCGATGCACTTCCCGCAGGATACACATTTTTCATGAATGATTTCGGGCTTCGGCCTGAATATCTTTTCAATGAGAAACAGTATCTTTCTTCCCAGTCTCCTTCTCCCCGGGTAAGCGAGAGCCGGCACATCGAAATCCTCGCAACGGATGGAGCCGATATCGGCGCCCTCAAACACCACCTGTCCGGCATCGAAGAGTTTCCTTTCCTCGGCCCGCTTCATCACGGGAACCTGCCTGTAATCCACATTGATAAGGTCCAATGCGGCCAGGTCCGCGGCAAAGCCGCTCTTTGAACCGATGAGCACTCCCAGGTACTTGGGAACTCCCGAACCCGGGCCTTCACCCTCCATTCCTATTATGCCGTCGATGATATTAATCTGGGGCTTTGTTGCCAGGTAGATATCTATAAGGCAATCGGCAAACTCATCATGCTGGTCCATCCTCAGGTGGTAATCGGCCTTCTCCAGGCCGGCTATGGAACCGAACATGTTCTTGACTGCCCCTGTGTAAACCATAAAGCGGTGGGTTTTCAGCTTCGCCGCGTTTATGATGAGATCGGCATCATGCAAGGGCTTTAATATCTTCAGGGTTTTGGCTATCAGCGCGTCCAGGTTGTCGATCTTTTCAACCCGCAGGTCAAAGTTCAGTTGGGCGCCGGTTTCATCAGCCGCCTCATCCATACCTGTCACAGCATAGACACGCTTAAGGGAAGGTATATTGTATGGGCCGCCGGGGCTGTCCGCGATGCAGACCAGCCCGCCCGCCTTCTGCACCAGCGCTGCGATGGCCTGAACCACCGCCGGGTGTGTCGTGGCCGCGTCGTCGGGCTTTTTTGCCGTAAGCAGGTTAGGCTTTATCACCACGCGCATGCCGGGTTTGATTATGGAACCGATGCCTCCCATTCCTTCAAACAGCTTTTCCAGTGCCTCGGTAACCCGGTCAATACGATAGTTGTCGCATAATTCAACAATCACCTTGTCCATTGCTTCACCTTCGTTTTCAGTGCCTTCACGGAATTGCCTCAGGGTTCAGGTTGGAATGCCGACTCAACGTAATTGCCGGAGCTGTTCCAGAAGATCCACTCCCTGTACCCGGCGTCGTAAACTGCCTGGATCTGCTGCCTGAACTGTTCGGCGCCGTACTCCTGCCAATATCCATTAGGCAGATACTTCGCGGTAAATCCCTGTATGTAGGGTCTCACATCGGCACGGTATGGCTGCATCTCGGAAATCCTGGACTTTATCCTCGCCAGGGCGTTATATACCACTTCATATGGCTTAAGGTCAGGATGGGTGAAGAGGACACCGTTGATGGTCTGGCCGACACCATTGCCCATGGTGCCTTTTGAGCTATTGGCATAGTGGGATGGATAGATCATGGGGCTGATATAGTCGACATTCAGACCCACCAGCTCCAGTTCCTGACCGATATACCTCCCGTCGGGACCCTTCTCGCCCACGATGCCGAAAACATCCGCCGAAACAGGAATTTTGGCAACCTCCTTAATCGCTTTTGAAGCCTTGTACAGGAAATCAGCAATGACCTCGGACCGCGGGGGCATGTCCGGATCATAGGCGAAATCCGATGCCTTTCCCGTGGGGAATCTCACGTAATCGAACTGTATCTCGTCAAATCCCAGCTTAGCTGCTTCCACCGCGATCTCTATGTTATACTGCTGCACCTCCGGTATTGAGGGATTGGTCCATGCGCCATTCTTATCGCCGTTCTCAAGCCAGAGGTTGCCCTTCGGCGTCTTTATGCCCCATTCAGGTTTTGCCTTGGCCAGGTTGTTATCCCTGAAGCAAACTATTCGTCCGATAACATAGATACCGTTCTCATGGCATTTTCTCAGGACTTCGGCAGGATCATAGCTGCTGACAAAAAGGCCCAGCTGCCTGGCCATGGGCGCGTTGGTTTTGTAGTTGACCACTCCGCCTTCCTTGATGTCTATAACCAGCGCGTTAAGTTCTGTCCGGTTGACAAGGTCTATGAAATGGTCAATCCTTTTCCCAGTGACACCGCCTGTCAGGTAAACGGCTTTGACCTCCACACGGGCCTTGTCCGCCTGCCCTTCAAGGATATTGATATTCTCACGCCTGCCCGAGCCCGTGTTTCCTTGGGACGGCGAAGCCGGCTGGCTTGGCTCCGGTGTGGGTGTCGGCGTGGGTTCAGGTGTAGGGGTAGGTGTTGGTGTGGGTGTTGGTGTCGGTGTAGGTGTGGGTGTCGGTGTTGGCGTTGGCGTGGGTGTTGGCGTGGGTTCAACAGACCCTGGCGCCTGTGTTTCAGGCGTGTCCACCTGGGCAGGTATGTCGCCCGACCCGCATGAAGCCATGATCAGTGCTATGGCAAGAATAAAGAAAAACACCTTGTTCTTTTTCATTTTATAAACCTCATCATTCATAAAAATAGGTCATGACAGGACCGAAAACAACGGGGAAAAGCCATTAAACACGATCCAATGCATAACCATTCCTTGCAGAAGCCGCAGGGCGGCTTTTGTGGATATAACCAATTTACCAAAAGTATCCCATGATTACAAGCGACATTTATTGACAGTCGGACCCTGCCGCACGGGATATTGGTTGCATCGGTCACCTGCTCCTGTTTTTCTTGTGTAATACTGCCGGCGGTGGTATATTTATCCTGATAAATGCCTGAACGGGGGAATGTGCTGTGCAAAAAAGGATAATGACCATTCTGCTATGCCTGGCGCTGGCGTTTGCCATCGCCGGATGCGGCCAGGGGCAGCAGCCGTCTGGTACAGGCGATTCCGCATCGCCGGGTACGGGTGATTCGACAGCCGGACAGGCCCAAATCACTTTGAAATACAATCCCGACGCCGCACCCGAAGATATCGTCGCCTCCATGACCCTTGAGCAGAAGGCGGCGCAGATGGTCCAGCCGGCGGTTTATAACACCAATACTGACAACATGAAAAAGTACGGATACGGCTCAATACTGTCACTCACCAATTACATGGACAGGACAGCGTCAGGCTGGAAAAGGACCGTGTTGAACTACCAGAAAGCCGCGCTTTCATCGGAAAGCGGCATACCGTTCATCTACGGGACCGATGCGGTCCATGGCAACCAGGCATGCCTGGGGTCAGTGATCTTCCCCCATAATATCGGGATAGGCGCGGCAAATGACGAGGACCTTACTTACAGGATGGGGCTGGCCGTTGCCGAAGAGATGAAGCTTTCAGGGATGCTATGGAACTTCTCCCCCTGTGTGGCCGTCGCGACAGAACCCCGATGGGGGAGGACATATGAAAGCTATTCTTCGGACCCCAAACTCGTGTCAAAGCTGAGTGTCGCCTATGCGAATGGACTGATTGACGGCGGTGTTCTCCCCTGCGCGAAACATTTCTTCGGTGATGGCAATCCGGGTTACGGCACCGGCGAAGGGGAGTTTCTCATAGACAGGGGGGACGCTTCCTTAAGCGAGCCTGAAATTCAGGCATTGCTTAAGGTTTACAAGGACCTCGTGGATGCCGGCGTAAAGACGGTCATGATCTCCCATGGCAGCGTCAACGGAGTAAAAATGCACGAGAATGCTTACTATATCAACGATGTGCTGAAGGGTGAATTTGGTTTTGACGGCTTTGTGGTCAGTGACTGGGAATCCATCCATAACATCTCGGTTCCCGATCTCAAGGGACAGGTGGTGACGGCCATCAACTCGGGCATTGATATGCTTATGGAGCCCCAGTATTATAATGACTGCTACAGATACATCATCGAGGCGGTGAACGAAGGTCTTATAAGCCGTGAGCGGATAGATGACGCCGTGACCAGGATCATCCGCGTCAAGAAGGAACTTGGCATTCTTGATGATCCCATGCAGGAGAAACTTGCGACAAAGTATACCGATGTTGGCGCCGCCGAGGTGCGGGATATCGCCCGCCAGCTTGTTGAAAAGAGCCTTGTCCTCCTGAAGAATGACGGCGGTGTGCTCCCCATCAAGGCGGGAAGCAGGATTTTCGTAACCGGTCCCGCCATGGACGATACAGGGGTCCAGTGCGGAGGCTGGACCATAGAATGGCTGGGAGCGACAGACAGCAGCCGGGGAGGTAAATACGTGGAAAACGCAACCACCATACTGGAAGGACTGCAGGCTGTCGCCGGCGAATACAACCTCACCATCATAACCGACGAGGCGCAAGCATCCCAGGCAGATATCACCATCCTTTGCGTAGGCGAAGAACCCTACGCCGAATGGTTCGGCGACACGTCAGACTTGAACATTACCGGCTCCCTTGCCCTTCCGGGCAACAAAAAGGCCATAGAACTGGCCAAATTCCTCGGTAAGCCGACTGTTGCGCTCATCGTAGCAGGCAGGAACCTGGTCGTCGAGGATTACTATGACAGCTGGGACGCCGTGGTAATGTGCTATCTTCCGGGAAGTGAAGCCGGTGGCGTAGCCAATGTGCTTACAGGAAAGGCGCCGTTCTCCGGAACCCTGCCCATGCCATGGTATAAATCGGTTAATGATATCGGGACTTCGAATTACAAGTTTGATGTGGGATATGGGCTGAAATACCCCCAGTGATTGCATATTGCAACCGCGCTGTTCAGGCTCTCCTTCAGTCCTCGTAAATAGAAGGGAGAGGCTGGAGGCTAGAGGTTAGATATTCCACTATGTACGACTTCGATGCCATTCTTTTTCTCCTACTTCCAACCTCTTACTTCTCACATCCAATTTGCTGAACAGCACGTCTTAATATAAGTACTTATGTACGTTTATGTAATCATCCCGACAGAACGAATTCTGTAATGTCATCGCGAGCGTGTGGCGAGCGCGAGATTGCTTCGTCACTGCGTTCGTCCCAATGACACCAAAATAACCCCCACAATGGCATACAACAACATGTACGAAAAAAGCGAAAGGAATTAATCCTTTCGCTTTTTATGGCTCCCCAAGTAGGACTCGAACCTACGACCCTGCGGTTAACAGCCGCATGCTCTACCAACTGAGCTATTGAGGAATATAAATTCTGGCGGCGACATATTTTCCCGGGCCGTTTCCAGCCAAGTATCTTCTGCACTGGAGAGCTTAACTTCTGTGTTCGGGATGGGAACAGGTGTTGCCTCTCCGTTATTGCCACCAGAAATATTAACTTATGGATGTTAG
>JAAXZX010000133.1 GCA_012719645.1 Clostridiaceae bacterium | reverse complement strand
CCAACGGGCTGCTGTAGTAGTCCTTAATGACCGACAATTTAAACTCATCAGAATACTTCTTAGCCATAAAAAACTGACCCCCTATCTCAAGCATACACGACCGTCCCCTTTTTGTATACTTTTTGGGGGTCAGACCAGTTCTCGTGGTAAATTTTCAGCTTCCCTGATAATCCGGAGGATCGCCTTCGCATAGGAGACTGGCATCTTGCAACAACCGATGAATCCATGGACATTTTCCTCAAACAGATGCCCGGCATAAGGGAAAAGGCTTCCGGTAACGTCCGGAAGCCTCATGTAATTTGTTGTTATTCTGTTCGGTTCCAATACTGGCGCTATTAGGTTTGTCGGCCCAAAGGGTATACCCCTTCCTCGAAAGAGGCAAAACTCTCTAAGAAAGAAAACACGTCCACATCCTTACGAGCGGGGACAGCCCTTATCACTTCTTTCTGAAAATGCAATAGGCCAAAGGCTTGCCTGCTCCATCATACAATATGACTAATGCTTGATTATAAGCACCGGACCATGATGCCTTATGTATATCATCATTATAATCGCTGGCGCCTCCGGAGCTTACAGGAGTAATGTATTGCGACATGTATTCCGTTTTATATAACTCTTCTGCCGGGCAGTAAAAGCCACTTGTTCCTATCTTTTTAAAGTCCTTTGCACTGTCCGGGAGAAGATCGCGGTTAACCCTGGGAAGATATCCTTCGAACCCTGTTCTGACCAAGGTTATGGCATCTGTAAAGACAACGCCTCCTACGGTTCCCAAATCAATATTCCTGAGCAGTAAGCAGATTGGTTGTGCCATATAGATTATTGCCTACACCAGCCGTATACTTATAATGGTACATGTAGCCAACAAAGGGGTCTGCCCACGAGGGAACATCCGTAAAAGGATGTGCATAAGCGGAGGCTTTGGCTTCAGCTTCCTTTCCGAGAAGCTTGACGAACATGACGGCCGCCTGGGCCCTGGTCGGTCGTTTATCCAGGTCAAAACTACCGTTGGAGACCCATCTTGTTCAGAGCTATAGCCTTATCTTCGTTGTAGATGGTTTCAGTGGCTGACGATTCTGTAGAACTGCAGACAACCGGTGCTTGAAAAAGCAGCAAAAGGGCAATAAGAACCAATACACATCTCTTTCCTTTCATAACACCCTCCTGAAAATATAACTGTATCCATTATAACAGGATATTGCATTAATATCATCATACTACCATCAAATACAAGGCAAGGTCAATTAATATGAACCAAACGACGAAGGCGCCTGGAATTGGTGTTATATAAAGCAGGGAATATACCCGGCCAGATTCAGGCAATAGATAGATCGTCAATGAAATCTTCACCTCATACCGCTATTCCACGCCGCCCACCAATAAGCATCCGTATGGGATAACCTTTTACAGTACGATGTATGAAGGACTTTGCGGCCAAAACATTATTAACGGAGAAATCTTAGGAGGGAAAACCGGATATACCGACGAGGCCGGCCTTTGCCTCACAAGTCTCGCCAAGGTGGGCAGCCAGGAATATATCCTTATAACGGCCGGCGCCAGGGGGAATCACAATACCGAGCAATACAACATTACCGATGCGCTGGCAGTGTACAACAGTATAGGAAAATAGAGCGGCATACTTTAAAAGTACGCCGCTCCGCCGCATGTAATCCACGATACAATCAGTGCGGTTATCAATGACCCGAGGTATACCTTGCCCGTCTTTCGGTAGAAGTATGTAGCTACAAAGAACAGCACGAAAAACTGCGGGAAGATAAGCACAAGCGCGCTCATAAACGGGCCGTCGAACAACGAAAGCCCTGCCAGCGCCCATCCTGTTCCATAGCCAAGCAAAAACGGGACATATTCGAATAACGCAACGATGACAAGCCCGCCGAGCATGACATATATGTTTTTCAGCCACCAGACAAACTGCGTCTTCGCAGGCGATTCGTATTCCTTCTGGCGCATCTGGCCGAACAGCCTGACGCCGCCGTTAAACAGGAAGAACAGCAGGAAGAATGGCAGGTATATCAGGAACTGCAGGAAGCGTCCCGGCGTAAACGGGCGCAGGAACGGCCATATAAACCTGAGATCGGTGTTGAAACAGCGGTATCCTATCGTTGTCAGGGCATACAGCAGCCCAAACATGATCACCGCCATAAGAACGGTCTTGCCGATTATTGTCCAGTCAATCACCGTCTTTTCCCGGTCAAATGATACGCCCATATCGTACATTGTGACGCCAAGCTCTTTTCCTTCGCCCTTTTTATACCATCTGCGGAACATGAAAAACGCAATGATAAACAGCATATCCAGCCACAGGATCAGACCGCCGGCCATAAGCGTCTTGAAAACGCCGTCCGGGTACGGGAAAAGCCCGTGTCCCAACTGCGTTACAAACGGATAAAGGACAGCGCTAAGCAAGATGCTTATTATCGCCGTTTTATGCCAGCTTTTCTTCGGCGCCACATACCTGTCGGGAAGCGGCTGCGCCACCGGGGCAAAGAACTTTGTAGTAAGAAGCAATGAACAGAGCGGGAGCAATGATATCACGGCAGCGAGCAAAGCAAAACCCATTAAAAGTTCCCTTATCATATACACCAGGTTGGTAGGGGGTATGTCCGGTTCAACTCCCAGCGCGGTCGTAAACCATTCCATCGCTGTGGCAATGCCCCTGCTGCTGTGTGTGACTCCCCTGTGCAGCGTTCTGAGAAGCTCCATCCGCCTTGCGGTGCCGTCGGCGAAACTGCCGTATGTTTTATTCCATTCAACCGGCGCGTCCTGGCCGCTGAAAACCTTATACCTCAATTCTGTTTTGTTCAGGTTCACCGTTGTCAGCTGGTAATCCCGGAAATAGTCAAACTCGTCATACTGGGCCTGGAGAATCAGAACATTGTGGAACCTGACATTCCCGTTTTCGTCGCGGACAGGTCCTTCTACTTCCCCGCACTGGATCACGATTGCGGCATGATCGGGGTTTTCCGCGGCAACCGTATACGAACTCCATGTTCCCATTGAATGCCCGGTAATCCCGATTTTGTCGGCAAGTACGTAATCACGGGACTGGAGCCACCGGAAAGCGGCGGTTCCCCCCATTGAAGAATCAATCAAACCGTCAACATTATCGAAGTTGAGCATTGAAAAGCTCATAAACATCTTGAACCGGTTCGGACCGGATTTCGAATTATCGTAGCCCCTGTTCCGCATTCCGATAGGACTTTCCCCGTGGCCGAACTCATCGATCGACAGCGCGACAATTTTACGGCGCGCCAGCTCAATCGCGAATGCCGCGGAGGTATCCTTGTCATTCTGGTACCCATGCATCAGGAGTACCGCCGGAGCGGGATGCGAACTGTCCACCCCTTCGGGGATGTAAAGCTTTGCGGGAATATAGGTGGATATTCCATTGTTAGTCGTGATCGGTATCCTGATCTGTTGTACGCTGACCCTTCCGAAATCGCTTTCTATCAGGGATGCGAGGCATATCGACGCGGCGGCCAGAACAATGCAGACAATAAAGGCGATCAGGCTTCTGACTCTTTTTTGAATCAACTTGCAACACCCCTTAACCAATTCTAAAAAAGGTTGGTATAACTGATATGTCCATGTGGGATAAAACCTTGCTGACGCCTGCGAAATAACATGGCTGTGATTGATATGCCAATTTTTATTTTACCATATTAACAACCAAAAGAAATTATGAACGCCGCTCAAGATAGCGTCAACAGTTTGTAGGTATTAATATTAACCCCCTACTCGATACAGTAAGCTTCCATGTTGGATGCCTCTAAGTATCAAATAGATTCTGCTTGATCTTCCTGACATCTGTAGGACAGGAATATTGCCTATGTTCT
>JAAXZX010000132.1 GCA_012719645.1 Clostridiaceae bacterium | reverse complement strand
TCCCCAGGGCCAGAGCATGATCCGCACCAGTTACACGGCAACCCATACAAAGGAACAGATGGAAGAAGCGGCGGATAAATTCGTCAAGGTCTTCTCAAATTTCTGACAATAAGCACTTATTTCATAGATAATAAAAAAGGGCGCCTTCAGCCTGAAAACGGCCGGGAGGCAGCCCTTTTTCTGTACTGTTCTGTCAGCCGCATGAACCCGTGGTGTATGTGCATGCAGGTCGACCATATATGAAAATGGCTGCTGCCTTTCCAGGCAACAGCCATATTTCCGGATTACTCACCCTTTAGGCTTTCCAGACATTCTGAACATATATTCTTGCCCTTATAAACCGTTATATCCTTGGCGTTGTCGCAAAAGATACATGCCGGTTCATATTTCTTCAGAATGATGGTGGCGCCGTCAACATAAATCTCCAGCGCATCCTTTTCCGCGATATCAAGCGTTCTCCTGAGCTCTATGGGAAGTACAACCCTTCCGAGCTCATCAACTTTTCTTACAATACCGGTTGATTTCACAGAAATTTCCCCCCCCGTCTATATTTAATTTGGCTGTACCAATCACATCATACCATTAATTACATTTATGGTCAATACAAATCTGGTCTAAAAATTCATATTAATGTTATTAAATGGAATTAGCAATCGGCATTAACATTTGTAATTGTAAACTTTCATGCTGTAAAAAACAAGAATAAACGGCGGCGGATCCAATAAGATATAATGGGACGGGAAAAGCCGGAGCAGGTCCATGCTGAATGTCATCTGGGTTATAATGGTGTTTTCAGGCATTATCACAAGTGTAATAACCGGGAGAACGAAGGAGGTCTCGGATGCCATCCTGTCGAGCTGCGGCCAGGCAGTCAACCTGACCATAGTCATGCTCGGGGCTATGTGCCTCTGGTCAGGCCTGATGAAGGTAGCGGAAAAGGCGGGCATTGTGGACGCGTTGGCCAGGCTCCTGAAAGGTGTTTTCAGGTTCCTGTTTCCGGGCATACCAAAAGGCCATCCGGCCAATGGCGCCATAGCCATGAGCCTGAGCGCGGATCTGCTTGGATTGGGCAATGCCGCGACGCCGCTGGGTATCCTTGCCATGAAGGAACTGTCCGGTATTAACGGCAACTCGCCCGTTGCCAGCAATGCAATGGTTATGTTCGGTGTCATCAACGCGGCATGCATTCAGCTTATACCTTCCACGGTGCTTATCATTCGCCATCAGGCGGGATCAGCGTATCCAAGCAGCATCATCCCCTGTGTCTGGATAGCTTCGCTTGTATCAGCCCTGACGGGGATTATAGCCGCCAAGGTGCTTGAAAGGGTGTCAAAGGATCCGGGCCGAAATGGCGGAAAGGTCTTACGGTATCTCGTCTGAATATTGAAAGGCGGGTTGGGCTTGGAATGGCGGAACTTCTTTCAAATGCTGCCATACCGGCAGTTTTTTTATTCATAGTGGTTACAGCCTTTATCAAGGGTGTGCCCGTCTTCGACACCTTCGTCGAGGGTGCGAGGGAAGGAGCCCGCACAGCGCTGGACATCCTCCCGGTAATGGTGGGGATACTGGCAGGAATAGCCGTATTGAACGGGTCCGGGCTTGTTGATATCATGACCGGGCTGCTGCAAAAGCCGGCAGAAGCCGTGGGCATTCCGCGGGAGGCTCTGCCCCTCCTGCTGATACGCCCCTTTTCAGGCAGCGCTTCATTGGGACTGTTTGCCGAGCAGATCAAAGAGGTCGGCCCAGACACATTTTTAGGGCGCGCGCTGTCCACTGTCATGGGTTCAAGCGAAACCGTTCTATATACCCTTGCCGTCTATTTCGGAGCGGCAAAAGTCAAAAACACACGTCATGCCATAGCGGCATCCCTTATCTCTTCCTATGCGGGAATGATTGCGGCCATATTCATCTGCAGGATCATACAATAAGCTCCCCTAACTGATGTTCTCCTCCATATCCTGCCGGACAGCCGGACATGTCCATTTTTCACCTTTTAGAGCGCCGGTAATATTATGTAATTGTAGAAAACCGCTTCACAAAAGGCTGTCCGCGTTTTCGGAGGTTGAAATGGCAGAGGAACTGGTTGATGTCAGGAACCTGGGCATGAAGTACCAGAGCCCCAACGGCGAGATCGAGGCGGTAAGGGATGTATCCTTCACTGTAAGCAAGGGTGAGTTTGTAAGCCTGGTAGGGCCCAGCGGCTGCGGCAAGTCCACCATCCTGTCCATAATTTCGGGTCTGCTCAAACCGACATCAGGCTCGGTCCGGATTGGCGGCGAATGGGTGCGCGGCGCTTCAAGGAAGGTCGGTTACATGCTCCAGAAGGATCACCTCTTTGACTGGAGGACCATATACCAGAATGTCCTGCTGGGACTTGAGGTGCGGGGCGCCCTTAACAAGGAAAGCAAGGAACGGGTCATGGGACTTCTTAATACCTACGGGCTTTATGAATTCAGGGATAAATACCCGGACCAGCTTTCGGGAGGCATGCGCCAGCGGGCCGCGCTGATCAGGACCCTTGCCGTTGACCCTGAAATACTTCTTTTGGACGAGGCATTCTCGGCACTGGACTACCAGATGCGCATCGCCGTTACTGATGATATTTACGGCATCATCAAGAGGGAGCAGAAAACAGTTATCATGGTCACCCATGATATTTCTGAAAGCATCAGCATGTCAGACCGGGTCATTGTGATCTCAAAAAGACCGGCAACCGTTATTGCGATCCACGATATAAAGTTCAACCTGAAGGAACGCTCACCCCTGGCATGCCGGGAGACCCGGGAGTTTCCGGGATATTTCAATATGATATGGAGGGAGCTTGATGTTCATGTCTGAAAGGCAGGAACCTGCCCTGTCCAGGGAAAGGGCCGAATACCTCAGAAAACTGAAGATTCGCAAGCATGCCATCCTTACCGCAAGGATACTGATCCTTGTTGCGTTTTTCGCGGTCTGGGAGATTGCCGGCAATCTCAGGCTGATTGACCCGTTCCTGACCAGTCAGCCTTCAAGGATTATCAGGACCCTGAGCAATCTTTATATGCAAGGGGATCTTTTCAAGCACATCGGCATCACCTGCCTGGAAACGGTGGCGGGTTTTCTCCTGGGCACCGTTCTGGGAACCGGCGTCGCCATCCTTCTGTGGTGGTCCGATTTTATCTCGAGGGTCCTGGAACCTTATCTGGTGGTGCTCAACAGTCTCCCGAAGATCGCGCTTGGGCCAATTTTCATAATATGGATCGGTCCGGGCCCTTCGGCCATAATTGTCATGGCCCTGGCGATATCGTTGATTGTCACCATCCTGGAAGTGCTCAACGGATTTCTTTCGGCGGATCCTGAGAAAATCAGGCTGGTGGAGACCTTTGGGGCCAACCGCCTGCAGGTGTTTACAAAGGTGGTGCTGCCTTCCAATATCGGCTCGGTCATCAATGCCCTTAAGATAAACGTGGGGTTATCCTGGGTCGGAGTCATAGTAGGAGAGTTCCTGGTTTCCAGGGCAGGCCTGGGATACCTGATAGTTTATGGCGGGCAGGTCTTTCAACTGGACCTTGTCATGACCAGTGTCATCATACTGGCTGCCGCGGCGGCCTTAATGTACCAGGGCGTGGTCTGGATAGAAAGAAAACTGATGAAGAACCCGCAGGTTTACGGACGGATGTAACTGCAAAGACAGGAAATCAAAGGATTTGGGAGGGTTTGACGATGAAAAGGGCAATAATAATCCTGGCGCTGATCATCATGGTATCCATGCTGTTTGCGGCATGCGGGCAGCAGGACAAGATCAAGGTTGTGCTCAGCGAAGTGACCCACTCGGTTTTCTATGCGCCCCAATATGTGGCCATCAACAAGGGATTTTTCGAAGAACAGGGCCTGGAGATTGAGCTGAGCAACGGCCAGGGCGCGGACAAGGTTATGACAGCCGTATTGTCCGGCCAGGTCGATATCGGTTTTGCAGGTCCTGAAGCCTCAATTTACGTCTACAACGAAGGCAGGGAAGATTATGCGGTGGTTTTTGCCCAACTGACCAAAAGGGACGGGTCGTTCCTTGTGGGAAGGCAGCCGGAACCTGATTTCAAATGGGAAAACCTCCGGGATAAGACCATCATAGGAGGAAGAAAGGGCGGAGTTCCCGAAATGACCCTGGAGTACGTTCTGAAGAAGCATGGTCTCATGCCAAACCAGGATCTCGTTGTGGATACAAGCATCCAGTTTGCGGCCATGGCGGGCGCCTTCACAGGCGGCGAAGGGGATTATGTCACACTGTTTGAGCCTACGGCCACCATGCTTGAGAAGGAAGGAAGAGGATACATCCTGGCATCCATAGGCGCCGAAAGCGGCGAGATCCCCTATACGGCCTATTTTGCCACGAAAAGCTATATCCAAAAGAACGCGGATATAATCCAGAAGTTCACAAATGCGATTTATAAAGGGCAGCAGTGGGTCGACCAGCACACTCCGAAGGAGATTGCGGAGGTTATCAGGCCGTCCTTCCCCGATACCGATCTTGAAACCCTTGAAGCTGTTGCACAGCGGTACAAGGATATTGACGCCTGGTGCAAAGACCCCGTTATGACTGAAGAATCGCTGGGCCTGCTCCAGGAGGTCATGCGGGAAGCGGGCGAACTGAAAAACCCGGCGCCTCATGACAGGATTGTCGACAACTCGTTTGCCATTAAAGCTATGGAGGCTATGAAGAAGGATTGAACGACTTTTGCCGAAAGCTTGCAAAGAAAGACATGAAGCGGCAGAGGGAGCGCTCTTCCGGCGGCCTGGACCGTACGGAAGGATAGTTGGCTCCCCTGTTATATTCTTTTATTTAAACCCTTGATTATGAATATTGTTATGATAGAATATTCCTGTGCAAAATTCGACACGTACCTGATTGTTCTTATGGCTGTATTATCTGAATAAAGCAGAATATGCCGGTTCATCATGAGGATGGGACCATTTGATTTTTCCGCAGGCAGCGGTAATTCCAAATTATGCGGGCTACGCCTGTTGGATAGGCATTTCTGTTTATTCGGAAAGGCATATAAGGAAGCATTAAGAAACAGGAGGGAAAAAAATGAGCCTACTTGAAAACAAGTTCAAACTCAAGGAGAACGGCACAAATGTCAGAACCGAGTTCATAGCCGGTCTGACAACCTTCTTCACCATGGCCTACATCATCTTTGTAAACCCCAACATCCTTGGGTTGGCCGGTACAGCTGACAATCCATTTTCAAAGGGTGGAATCTATGTAGCAACCATTCTTGCGGCGGCCATAGCCACACTGATCATGGGACTGGTTGCAAACGTGCCCTATGCCCAGGCTCCAGGAATGGGTCTCAATGCCTTCTTTACCTTTACGGTAAGCATGGGCCTCGGATTTACCTGGCAGCAGGCTCTGGCAATGGTCTTTATCTGTGGTATCATCAATATTATTATTACCGTTACCCAGGTAAGAAAAGCAATCATAAGAGCAATTCCACGCTCCCTCCAATACGCCATCGGCGGCGGTATTGGACTTTTTATTGCCTATATCGGCTTCAAGAGCGCAGGATTCCTGAAATTCACAGTTGATGCGCCCTTTATCCTTGATACTGACACCACCGTTATAGGCGCTGGCGCCAATGTTGTTCCCGCCCTCGTGAACTTCTCTGATCCCAGGGCTCAACTGGCGCTCATCGGTCTTGCCATCACCGCCATCCTGATGGTCCTGAAGGTGAAAGGAGCTATCCTGATCGGAATCATTGCCACCACTATAATCGGTATCCCCATGGGCGTTACCGATACCACCCTTTCTAATCCCTACAGTGTTTCCGACATTGCGGATACTGCCTTCAAACTTGATTTTGCAGGTCTTTTCGCAAACCCGGAAAAAATCGGCCTGATTCTTGTAACCATCCTGGCATTCAGCCTCTCAGATACATTTGATACCATCGGGACCTTTATCGGAACCGGGCGCAAGAGCGGTATCTTTGACGATAAGGATGAGGCTGCCCTGTTCAGCAGCAAGGGCTTTAAATCCAAGATGGACAAGGCCCTGTTCGCCGATGCCACCGCCACATCCATAGGCGCGTTGTTTGGAACCTCCAACACCACCACCTATATTGAGAGCGCAGCAGGAATCAGTGTTGGCGGGAAAACCGGTCTGACCTCGGTGTTCACAGCCATATTTTTCCTCATATGCCTCGTGTTTGCCCCGATAGCCGGCATCGTTCCCGCTGAGGCTACGGCTCCGGCTCTGATCATCGTGGGTGTTCTCATGATGGAATCCCTGGGCAAGATTAACTGGGAAGACTTTGAAGAAGCCATGCCCGCATTCCTTACCGCTATAACCATGCCATTGGCATACAGCATTTCCACAGGTATTTCGGTTGGCTTTATCTTCTATGTCCTGACAAAGGTAGTCAGGGGCAAGTTCAAGGAAGTCCATCCTGTTATGTATGCGGTCACCATCCTGTTCATCATTAACTATATTATCACCGGTGCATTGAAGCTTTGATGAACAGTCCGCAACAAGCGGCATAAACATGGGGCTGCCCGTCCGGGCAGCCCTTTTTTGATGGCATCATAGGTCTGTAATGGACTTATGCAAAATTATGCAATCCGCAGGGAGACCAGAAAAAGGGAATTGTTAATATATTGTTCATCGATTTTTAACAAGTTTGTTGTAAAATAAACATGGCGGCATGTGTTTTTATGCTGGTTGCAACCGGGCCTATAATAATACCAGGCGCGGCGCCTTTTCCGGAAAGTACTTGAATAAGGCTGGTGCTGAATATGAATGCCATGACCAGGGTTCTTGTTGTGGATGATGACATTAATATTTGTGAGCTTATCAGGATCTACCTGGAAAAGGAAGGCTTTCAGGTGACGGTATGCTATGATGGCCGGAAAGCCCTTGAGGTGTTCAGGGAAGAAACCCCTGACATCATGATCCTGGACATTATGCTGCCCGGAATGGACGGCTGGCAGGTGTGCCGGGAGATCAGGCGCCTCAGCGATATTCCCATCATAATGCTTTCAGCCAAGGATGAGACCTTCAACAAGGTCCTGGGGCTGGAACTGGGCGCTGACGACTATATGGTCAAACCCTTTGAACCCAAAGAGCTGGTGGCAAGGATCCGCGCGGTGTTAAGACGGTTCGAGCGTCATGAGGATGCGCCGGATCAGCTTGTTTATCCCGGCCTGATGATCAACAGGTCCACGTATACTGTCAAGATAAACGGAAAGGATGTTGAGATGCCCCCCAAGGAGCTGGAGCTTCTTTATTTTCTTGCGTCAAACCCCAACAAGGTTTTTACCAGGGAGCAGCTTCTTGAGAATGTATGGGGCTTTGACTTCTATGGGGATACCCGGACAGTGGATGTTCATATAAAAAGGCTCAGGGAGAAATTTGAGCCCAGTGAAAACAGGTGGTCCATCAAGACCGTTTGGGGCGTGGGCTACAAATTCGAGGTGAAATGATGGGGAAATCCCTTTTTGGAAAGATACTGGCCATTTTGGTGGCAGTGCTTGCCGTCAGCTTTTCAATTACCGGAGTCCTTTTAGGTATTGGCCTCAACAGGATCTCGGCCGACCAGAAGGCGGAACAGCTTCAAATGGTGGCTGAAAAAACCGAGCAGGCTTTGGAATACTTCCTGAAACAGTTGAATGGTTTTGCTGACAGGCAGCTTTTCACAAACTACCTTGAGTCCATCGCGGAAAATTCGGGTTCCATCATCTGGGTGGCCAGGACCGATGGCTCCATTATTTTCTATTCATCCACGCCCAAATCGGTTATTGATAACCTTGAGAAGAATGAGTGGGGTTGGTACAGCCTTCCCGATGAATGGCATAATGAGCCTTTACAGCTCGGTTACAGCAATCAGAGCGGTGATTTCTACGGCCTGTTCAGGGATACTGGAGAGGAATGGGTTACAGTGTCTAAGTTTTTCAGTATGCCGGACGTGCCTCCTTTAGGCATAACAGCTGAAGGCATCATCCTGGTCCATTCCAAGCTCCCCACCATAAGGAACACAAAATACTCAATCCCGCGGATCTTTCTTATTTCGGGGGGCATAGGCTCTTTGGCGGCCCTGGTGATGGTTTTCATACTGGCGCGCCGCCTGGTCAGGCCTTTGACCGAGATGAAGCAGGCTGCCGGAAGAATTGCGTCAGGCGATTTCAACAAACGTATTGTCATACGCGGCGAGGATGAAATTGCTGAACTCTCCCGGAGCTTCAACTCCATGGTGGATGCGCTGGAAAACCTTGAGAACGCCCGGCGGGAGTTTTTAGGAAATATTTCCCATGAGCTCAGAACCCCCATGACCACAATCAAGGGTTTCATAGACGGCATACTGGACGGTGTAATCCCGCCCGAGAACCAGGGTGCTTACCTTTCCATCGTCCGGGATGAGGTCAGAAGGATGGAGAAGCTTGTTAATGACATCATGGACCTGGCAAGGTTCCAGGCGGGGGATAACAGGCTCAACATAACGGTATTTGATATAAACGAAAGAATAAGGCGCTGTGTCATAAGCCTCCAGCAAATGATCGTCGGCAAGAACCTGGAATTTACTGCAGACTTCGAAACTGAACGGCTATTTGTCAGGGCGGACGCGGACGCCATTCAGAGGGTCCTGCTGAACCTGCTTCATAATGCCGTCAAGTTTACTCCTGAAGGAGGAAAGATCACTGTCCGGACATACTCGAAAGGTAAAGTTTACGTGGAAGTGGAAGATAATGGGCCCGGCATAGCCAAGGAGGAACTGTCCCATATCTTTGACCGGTTTTACAAGGCTGATAAATCCCGCGGCCTGGACAAGACGGGGGTCGGCCTGGGCCTGGCGATTGTAAGAAACATAATTCTTTCCCATAATGAAACCATACAGGTTGAAAGCGAAGAAGGCAGAGGTACGAAGTTCATATTTACCCTGCCCGGCGCGAACGTTCCGGATGCATATTGACGGCAGAATCACTGATAATGTTTACAATTTATTCATACGGAATACATATTTAGTCCCTATAATGAAATCAATAAAACGGGAAAGGAGATGTCAGGATGGATGGATTTGGGAATCATGAACCGAATAATTATCAAACCCATGGCAGTACTGCGGGAGAAGGCAGATCATTTGAGAATCACCAGACCCCGTACAGCTATGAAGTCAATCCCGCAAACCAGCCATTTGAAGATAGGTATGATGAACTGAAAACATCCCCGTTCTACAACGAAGGATATAAGAAGCCGGGCAGGGGAAGGCTTAAAGGATTGCTGGTTCCCATGCTCATTGTGGCCCTTATCAGTTCCCTGCTTACAGGCGGGCTGGTGGCCTCCTACTTCGTATTTGTTTCACCTTCGGCAAACATCGCCGAAGCACGACATGACAATGTGGGCGGCAGCAATGTAACAGCTGAGAATACAAGCATCAAGCAGGTGGAAATCGTAAACACAACCGAATCCCCAGTGGTGGCCGTTGCCGAGAAAGCCAGCCCTTCCATAGTGGGTATCGATATCAGATATGTATACAGCGACCTGTGGTTCGGCCAGCATGAAGGGAACGGCCAGGGTTCGGGCATCATTTACAGGAGCGACGGTTACATCATTACCAACAACCATGTAATTGAAAGTGCCATGGACGGGAACAGCAAGACCAAGATTGCGAGAGGGGCATCCATCAGGGTAATTCTCCCGAACCATGTTGATGAACCTTTTGATGCTGTTGTTATAGGCAGGGATCCCACAACCGATATCGCCGTACTAAAGATAGACGCGACCGATCTGCCTGCTGCCGAATTCGGGGATTCGGATTCCCTGAAGGTAGGCGAACTGGCTGTGGCTATCGGAAATCCCGCCGGACTGGAGTTCATGGGATCGGTAACCGTAGGGTATATAAGCGGCCTGAACCGTTCCATTACCTTTAATGACGGAAGAAGCATGAAGCTCATCCAGACCGATGCAGCGATTAACCCCGGAAACAGCGGCGGCGCGCTGTTGAATGCCAAGGGGCAGGTCATCGGTGTGAACTCGGCCAAGATATATTCAGGCGGCTATGAAGGGATCGGGTTTGCGATTCCCGCCAACGTAGCCCGTGGGGTAGCCGATTCGCTGATAGACAGCGTTTTTGTAAAAGGCAGGCCCCAGATTGGGGTTAAGATCGACATGAGATTTACCGAGGAGATCGCAAAGAGGAACGGTGTTCCCTATGGAGCCCTGGTGTTTGATGTATCCCCGCTGAGCGCTGCCTACAGGGCGGGTATAAGAGCCGGAGACATCATCACCAAGTTCAACGGCGTGACCGTAACCGACTATTATTCTCTTGAAGCCGAAAAGAACAAATACAAGGCAGGAGATACCGTTGAGATAGAGATCTACAGGATGCCAGAAAAGGGCAAGCCCTCGGATGGGGTATACAAGACAGTGGAGATTACCCTTGATGAGGACCAGGAAGACTAACAGGCACAAAAAATAGCAGAGAAGCAACCTAAATCAGGCCGGCTGAAGCGTTTCAGCCGGCTTTTGCGTTCATTACATTTAAACGGGCGTTTGTTACATTTCGTCAAAAATGCTGTATTTCCGTGCTATATTTAGGATAAAACTGGCGGGCGGTGATGACATGTTTGACAAATGCGGATCCAGGATTGCCGGGATATTGAGTGAAAACCGCATCATCAGGGAAGAAGACAGGGAGATCATCGTGTATGGACTGGACGCCCTGCTGTCTACTTTGGCAAACCTTGTCATCATCATCGTAATTGGGATATTGCTGGGACAGTTCGTCCAGACTGTGGTGTTCCTTGTATCCTTTGCCGCCCTGAGGGTTTTCGCGGGAGGATATCATGCAAGAACCCGGATAGGCTGCACGGCGACATTCATCATTATATACCTTGCAGGAATGGCTTTGCAGCATTATACCCCGAATATGCTCATAAAACCTGCGGCTGTCTGCCTTGCGCTGGCATCCCTCGTTTCGGTGCTCGTCCTCGCTCCCATTGAGCATCCGAACAGGCCTTTCCAGGATAACGAGTACCAGGTGTTCAAAACCGCAAGCAGGGTTGTCGCTGGTCTGGAAACCTTGTTGGTCGTCCTGGGTATATCATTTACCGGATATGTGAATCTGGCCTATTGTATATCCCTGGCCATGCTGGGGGTTACAATAGTTCTTATATTAGCCAGAAAGTTTGGGAAAAGGAGTGAGTAATGGTGATTCTGAAATCAATTGCATTGTCACTCGGTAAGTTTATCGCCGTGCTCGCAGCTCTTGCCGCGCTTGCCAGCCGCTTTACAAGTTGCTTGCTTGTTGTTTACCAGCCTAGGATGCCCGAGAAAATTCGGGACATGAAAGGAGCAGGCAGTATACTGAACCACCAATAAAGAGTCGATCAGCCCAACCCGCTGTACCAACCAGTTGGGCTGAACGAAACAGATAATTATGTTCCGCCGGAGTCGTCCTTAAGCCCTGAACCCCCCCGCATGGGATAAGGCGATTCCCGCAGGTATCACGCTCGGACATAATTATCAGAAAGGCATCGTGCACACCCTCACGATGCTTTTCATTTTTTTCCTGCAATTCCTGCAACAAGGATAGCCATAAGCAGTTGCTTGGTTGAAATAAAGATGGATAATCTGATATAATAAATCAACACATACCATATTTTATGGGAATATGTTAGAATTTGCGGGGGAAACATGCGAATAGGGTTTTGCGATGATGACCGGGTTTTTCTTGAACTCCTGGCCTCATATTGCAGTGAGTGCCTGCCCTTTATCGACCATGACGAGCAGGTTGATGTGGAGTGCATATCTTCGGGCGAAGAAATCCTGGAATCCTACCGCCGCGGCAAACCCTTCGACATCCTGTTTCTTGATCTGAAAATGAAGCCTCTTAATGGCTTTGAGATAGCCCGCCAGGTCCGGATGGTTGACAACAGGTCAATTATCATCTTTGTCACTTCCCTGGCCCAGTATGTGCTTAAATCCTTTGAATACAAGCCTTTCTGGTACCTGATCAAGCCCGTCAACCGCAAGAATTTCAGGGATGTGTTCATGAGGGCTGTTGCCGAGTATCTGTCCGCCAACCGCCCCGAATATGTTTTCAGCACCAAGAGCGAAGGCACCGTAAAGCTCAGCATCGGCGATATTATATACCTGGAAAGCCTTTCCCGCCGGATCAGGCTGCATACCTCGGACGGCGACTATTTCTTCTATTCCGGTATATCAACGGAGGAAAAGAAGCTTTCAAAATATGGTTTCATCCGTATCCATAAAAGCTATCTGGTCAATCCCCATTACATAAAACAGATAAACCGCAACTGGCTTACTCTGGTGGACGGGAAGCGCCTGCCTGTCAGTGAACGCCGATACAAAGCCGTTTTGGACTTTTATACCGATTACCTGACAAGGAGTTCCTTATCATGAATGATATTGGTTGGATGGTACTGGAAGCCGGCACATCCATGTTTGAGGTATTACTGTTTTTTATTTTTTTTAATGGCTTCCTGGTCAGGAAGGAGAATCCGCGGATCAGGGAGATCCTGGTTTTTGTCGCCGCTTTTTCGGTACAGTTTGCCATAGGTACATGGTTCTATGACAGGCCTTTTGTAATGCTTGTCAGTGCAACCATCATAGCCGTTTTTATATGCTTTTCTCTCTATTCGGGAAGTTTTATAACCAGGCTGTTCTCTCCCCTCCTGGTTATGGCATTCATGGTAGCCCTGGAACTCGTTGCGTCCATACTGACAGTATCCGCCACCAGTATTGATTTCAAATATGCAAATACCAACCATGAAGTCAAGCTTACAATTGTTATTGTCAAGAACCTGCTTGGCCTTTTGGCCGTAAAGGCGGTAACCTATTTCAGGAAATCCCCGGCCGGCAGCATCAGGACCGGTTATCACCTGATGATGCTGCTTGTGCCTGCTTTTAGCCTTGTCTTTACATATGTGATTTTTGATATGATCCAGAATCCCTTTAAGAAAAATGCAAGCATGCCGCTCACCGGCCTGATGATCCTGATGTATACCAATGCAATGATTTTTATCGTCTTCGAGGGCTTCATGAGGCAGGTAAACAAGGAATACCGGTACATGCTCATGGAAAAACAGCTGGACCTTCAGATGGACCATTACAGGCAGCTGGCTGAAAGCAGGGAATATATCCGGGAGATATGGCATGACTTCAGGAACCACGTCCAGTGCATGAGGATCCTGCATGAGAAAGGGGATTTGGAATCCCTCGGGGAATATATAAAAAACCTGTCAAACTCCGAGGAGAGGGCAAATGTTCTGGATACGGGAAACCCGGTGATCGATGCCCTGCTGAGCAACAAGCAGTACATAGCCTCGCAGGCTGGGATCAGTTTTGAGATGGAACTGGTCCTGCCGCCGCAGCTTGAGATACCGCCAGCGGATATCTGCACCATACTCGGGAACTCCCTGGATAATGCCATAGAAGCCTGCAGCCGGATAAAGAGCCCGGACATTGAGAAGATGATCCGCCTTAACCTGACGTATAAGAATGGTTACCTGGTTATGGAACTTGTTAATACCTTTGAAGAGGCGCCCAAAAGGCAGGGGAAACACTTCAAGACATGGAAATCCTCGCCCCAGTTCCACGGATTGGGGCTCCAGAGCATTGAGAGGATCGTGGAACAGTGTAATGGAAACATGAAAATCGACATAGATGACAGTACATTCACCATAAAAGTCCTGGTTCCCGCGGGCATTCCGGAAACCGCTGTCGAAGCCGGTCAGGCATAGCGTTTCAGGTTTTGCCCTATTGGAGCATTAGCCAATCCATACATTGTTTTCGGGAGTAAAATATCCGGTTTTACTGCT
>JAAXZX010000139.1 GCA_012719645.1 Clostridiaceae bacterium | reverse complement strand
CGCCCATACTGCTCACTCCCTGAAAATGCGCAAGAAAAAAGACCGCCGCAGCGATCTTTCATATTCGGCACATGGAATTCATTGTTACTTTAATCGGCCTTCTTTCACGAACGTGTACGCAGCTTTTTTATCTGCCGCTTTATCTTGTCAATCGCCCAGTCATAATGGCTGCTTGTTGCGCTGATGCAATAGCTGCCGATATTGGTTGTGCCGCTCCACTTAAAATGCTGTTTCTCAAACAGTTCCTCGTTGGAAAAGCCTTCGATGAGCGCCAGCACTTCCTTATGGCTTTGCAGCAGCATCTTCTTGGCATCCTCATAAGGTGTGGACTGATGCTTCTCCCAGAACTTCATGTTCATATCACCGTATGTTTTCCAGTTATACGGCTCCGGCAGGAAAGGGATATGATTGCCATTCCGGTTGGAGTCGATCCAATTCAACAATAGCTGATGCCATTCGTACAAATGAACAAGAATATCCCGCAAATTCTTATCACGCTTCCAGTGCACCTCCTTATCCTTCGGGTCGTCGCCAAATTCAAAAGGCATGTTCAGCTCGTCTTCCGTCATGCTTTCTATGAGAGCCCACATTTTATCAAAGCGCTCGTTTGCGGCGGCAATTAAATCTGTTTTCGTTGCCGGTCTCGGCATGCTATTTCACTCCCCTTATTTTATATCGTATCCGGATAAGACGCTTGACATCATCAAGCACCTGTTCGTCTGTAACATGGATCATCAGCCAGCGCGCTCCCATCACCCTGGTCGCGGTTTTCATCAGCTCCTGCACATGATTTGTAAAAGTCGGCGCGAGAAGCTCCGCTTCCGTTTCCTCCTTAGCGCCTATGGTAACCAGCGCGATAAAAAATCCCGGCATCGGGTAAAGCGTGCAGAGCGCCCGTCCGCCTTTTTTATACTTGACATTCCATCCCGGCTGGCCGCTGCACGTGCTGTAGTCATAGCTTGGCTGCACGCCGTAGCTTTCGCGCAAAAAACCATTCAGATTCTCCCATAGCGGGTTTGCTATGTATTCGGCAATCTGCGCCTCGCTCGGCTGCCTGTCCGCGCCATAAAGCCCTGCCCATTCCATTCTCACCAACTCCTTTTTTTAAGTATACCATGATAAAGATGACAACAGCGTGTCATGTTATATTTCCGTTTTGAATTTTTCTTTCAGGTGCTCCGGGCTGACAATGCGAACATCCCCGCCCAGCGACCTTAAAAAGCCATACAGCCAGTTGTCCTCAGGAAGCGTTGCTGTAACCCGGAACCATCCGTTATCGCATTTTTCAACGCAGCTCTCGTCAAATTCATCATAGGCCCGATAGGCCGCCTGCGGGGATATAATAATGGTAAGCGATATAAGCGAATCCGGGTTTGTTTGCAGGGCTTCAATCGGCGGAGGGGAATAGCAGCTTTCGTCAAAGCCTTCATCTGTCATAGCTGCATCCAGCATTCGGTTTATCCTGAATATCCTGTAATCCTGCCTGCTTGTGCAGAACCCTTGGAGATACCACGCTTTTGATTTGAATATCAGCTTGAGCGGATAGACCTTGCGTTCGCTTTCCTGACCGTATGAACTGACATAGCGGAAGGAAATTGCACATTTGCCCAGTATGGCATTTTTCAGGACTTCAAACTTGCGCTTATCCGAATCGCCTCCCCAGCGGGAAAAATCGACTTCAATCCAGTTTTTATCCGTGCTGTCAAAAAAGCTCTGCAGCCTGTTCAGTACGCGCTTTGTATCGATGGTCTTCGTAGCGGACAGGCTTTGGAGCGCAAAGAGAATCTGATTTTTGTCATCCTCGCTGAGGACGGCTTTGTCCAGCAGAAAGCTGTCCATAATCGAAATGCCGCCGCCCTTGCCCTGCGCGGTATAAACGGGTATTCCGGCCGCCGCCAGCGCGTCAATATCCCGAAGTATTGTCCTTTTTGAAACCTCAAAATGCCCGGCAAGCTCTTCTGCCGTCATCTTCTTCTTATTGATCAGCAGATATATGATCTCAAATAATCGTTCCGTCTGCATTGCACCACCTTCCCATGTTTTAGTATACCACTAAAACATGACAAAAGCGTGTCCTGTTATATAATTATTTTTACTGTCAGCCGTCCAATGTCCACTGTATCTCGCTCACATGGCCGACCCAGCCGGTAGCCACCGAGCCGCCTTGAAGCAATAAGTCGGTGAAATACACAGTGCCGCTACAGTCGGTGACGCACAGCCTGATGGTGATAGATTTGACTCTGCTGATACTTTTGGGAGAAATACTGTGTGCAATCTGATTGAAATATGCCATATCATCACCCTCAAATCAGGTCTATAAATCTTGTTTCTGTTGTACCGTCCTCGT
>JAAXZX010000020.1 GCA_012719645.1 Clostridiaceae bacterium | reverse complement strand
GGCTGCTGTAGTAGTCCTTAATGACCGACAATTTAAACTCATCAGAATACTTCTTAGCCATAAAAAACTGACCCCCTATCTCAAGCATACACGACCGTCCCCTTTTTGTATACTTTTTGGGGGTCAGACCAGTTCCTCTGGCTAGCCCCTAGCCGCGGGTACGATTCTTCCGGTACGCTGTCATGGGTCGTATTGCCCTGGCCATGGAGCCTGCCTGTTGCGGTTCCCGCGCAGCCCGTCATCCCGGGACTGCTGCATCCGCCTTGCAGTGGAATATGACTATGATATAATAATCATCAAACAGCACTGTGAGGTATGAATATGCCGCGGGAAGCAAGAAAAAAGAGCAGAAGCGGGATATACCATGTATTGCTGCGGGGCAGGGACGGACAGGATATATTCCATGACGATGAAGATTATGCGAGGTTCCTGGATACCCTTTATTCCTGCAAGGAAAAAACGGGGATGGAGGTTTATGGCTGGTGCCTGTTGAACAACCATGTCCATTTGCTAGTCAAGGAAGGGAACGAAAGCCTGTCCGGCGCTATTAAGCGCCTTTCTGTGAGCTATGTCTGGTTCTGCAAGTCAAAGTACGGGACCAAAGGCCCCGTTTTTCACGACAGGTTCGGCAGCGAAGCCGCGGAGCAGGATTCCAGCCTGCTGGCCATGGTCCGCTTTATCCATCAAAAACCTGTCAGGGCCGGGCTGGTGAGCTATCCGGGAAAATGGAAATGGAGCAGCTGCAGGCCTTATTATGGTTTCCCCGGATATCCCGATGGTCTTTTGGACGAAGCTCCTATACTTTCCATGTTTGACAGCGACACAGATCTTGCCAGGAAGCTTTTTATCCAGTTTAACGAACAGGAAAGCAGTGACTGGTTCATGGATGAAACCCGGCCGGGACGCCTGTCCGATGAAGAAGCTGTCAAGGCCATAGAACAGGCCCTTGAAGGCTATGAGATCTCCCTGATCAGGAATCTGCCCGCTGCGGAGCGAAATGAGATTTTAAGAAGGATCAAGGCCATCGAAGGAGTATCCCTGAGACAGGCGGCACGGATTATAGGGGTTTCCCATGTCCTGATCCACAGGGCCTGAGAAATACAGGCTGCTGTTCATCGCCGGTTTGCCGGATCTGCATATTCTGCGTAATCATGCCCGGCAGGAGTCTTTATGCGTACGCCGTTCCATCTATTATGTCATATATTTCGCGGTCTTAGCGGCTTTATATTACCCAACGGTTACAGTTTCCTTAAAACACCGGTGAAACCGGCAGGAAACTGTTTTTTTCTGCTAAAATGGAAGGCAGGGAATCCCAATAACATACACAGGAGAAAGGGTATGAAGAGCATTGCAAGAGTACTGATTGTCTTCATTCTGATCCTCTCATTAACCATTCCGGTATTCGCGGCCGATGCGCCGATATCCGGACGGTCCGCCAGGACCGATTTCCGCGGGTTGTGGGTATCAACTGTGGCAAATATCGACTATCCCGTAAAACCAACCACCGATCCCGCCACCCTGAAAAGCGAGGCCATCAGGATCCTGGACTTTGCCCAGGATACCGGTTTCAACGCCGTTTTCCTGCAGGTGAGGCCGACAGCCGACGCATTCTACAAATCCGGCATTTTCCCCTGGTCGAAGTATCTGACCGGGAAACAGGGAACCGCGCCCGACGGCGGCTTTGATCCCCTTAAGTTCTGGGTGGAAGAAGCCCATAAAAGGGGCCTGGAACTGCATGCGTGGATCAACCCTTACCGGGTGACAAAAAAGGGGGCAAGCGAGCCTTCCCATAATTTCGCCGCCCTTGCATCCAGCAACCCTGCCGTCAAGAACCCCCAGTGGGTGGTGAAACACTCGGACGGCAATCTCTACTTTGATCCAGGCCTTCCCGAGGTGCGTAAGCTAATTATCGACGGTGTCCTTGAAATCGTGCGGAATTACGATGTGGACGGCATCCATTTTGACGATTATTTCTATCCTTCCACATCATTCAATGACCAGGCCACTTACAACAAGTACAAAGCTCCCGGCCAGAGCCTTGACGACTGGCGCAGGGAAAACGTCAACACCCTGATCCGTGACTGCTACAAGGCGATCAAACAGGTCCGGAGCAGTGTCAGGTTCGGTATCAGCCCCTTCGGTATCTGGGCTAACCGTTCATCAAACCCGAAGGGAAGCGATACAAACGGGTTCCAGTCCTATTCGGGCCACTATGCCGATTCACTGAAATGGGTGAAGGACGGTATCATAGATTATATTGCGCCGCAGCTCTACTGGAATATCGGGTACTCCATCGCCGATTACAGCAAGCTGCTCACATGGTGGAGCAATGCCGTTTCAGGAACCGGTGTTGATCTCTATATCGGGCATGCGGCCTACAAGGCCGGTGATTCCGACCCCAACAGCCCATGGCACGGCGCCGGGGAGATCGTAAGGCAGCTTGAACTCAACGACACCATGGAGCGGGTCAGCGGAAGCATCATGTTTACATACAATTCACTGGCCAACTATCCCGAGCTCGCCGCTGCCATAAAAGAAGTATTCTCAAGGCGGGACCAGACAGCCGGCCGTTACAAATTGAGCGTATCAAGGCCTTCCTCCAACATCACCACCAGCCTTGAAAAATACTATATCAACGGTGCGTCGGACCCCGACAAGCCGCTTTATGTGAACGGAATAATCGTTCCTGACAGGTCAGAGCAGGGATTCTTCGGATTTCTTGTGTCGCTGCAGCCTGGTGAGAACAAGTTCACGTTTACCCAGGGCGGAACGACTGTAACCCGTGTCATCACAAGAACTGTCCCTGCTGTTGCAGAAAAAATGAGCAAGGCTGAGATCATATCGGCTTCCACCTTCCCAAGGTCACAGTTCTACGGGATGCCGGGCGAGACCATAACGCTGTCCTGCCAGGCCCCAGCCGGATCAAAAGTTACGGTTAAGATAGACGGGAAGACCTACAACATGAGCCAGGCAACATCCGCACCCAGTGCTGACGGTCTTTACGCAGCCACTTTCACCTGTCGCTATACCCTGCCGGCATACACGGGGACACCGCGGATCGTGGACCTGGGTGTTCCTGTTTATACCATGAGTTACAAGGGGACAGTAAATACCAAGAACGGAGGAGCCCGTATCGGCGTGATAATGAAGGGCGCTCCCTATTACGCGGAAGTGAAGGTACCCATGACATACACCTTCAACGAACCGTCGTCAACAAATGGAGGCATCCACCAGCTCTATTCCGGTATGATGGATTCCATTACCGGTATGTCGGGCAGTTATGTCCGCCTGTCTTCCGGGCAATGGGTGGAAAAGGGCGATGTGAATATTTATACTCCTGATTTCAGTATTGAGCCTGTTATCAGGAACATGGAATACAGGACAACGGATGCATGGCATGTCCTTAAGCTTGACACCACGATTACGCCGGCCGCCTTTGCCGAATTTGACGGAACGAGCATAAAGCTTACCGTTTCGGCATCGTCCACGGCATCAAGGCCCCAGTTGCCTGCCGACGCCCTCATATCCTCCGTGGATATATCAAAGAACAGTAACAGTGGGACACAAATTACCCTGACCCTGAAGCCGGGCGTAACCCTGGGAGGCTACTATATTGAAAAGACAGGAACCGGGCTGGAACTGAGAATAAGGCGCAAGGCAACGGTGAAAAATCAGGGCCTGCCCCTGTCCGGCATAACCATCATGCTTGATCCCGGGCACGGCGGCACCGATCCGGGCGCCATTGGTCCCCTTGGATGGGTCTATGCCGAAAAGGATATAAACCTGAACCTTTCCAGGAAACTTAAGCAGGAGCTTGAAACGCTGGGTGCAAAAGTCTACCTTACGCGGGAGATCGACACATTCATATCGTTGGAAGACAGGCTCTCCATGTCCAGGCTCATGCTTCCGGACCTGTTTGTTTCCCTCCATTCCAACAGCATGCCCGACGATGTCGACATATCAAAGGTGGACGGGTTTTCGGTATGGTACCGGGAAAAGCTGGCCGCGCAGCTTGCCGGGCTTTTGTACGACCATGTGACAGGCTCACTGAACCGTACGCAGAAGGGAACGCACGTCCGCAATTTCTATGTGACGCGCGGAACATGGACACCGTCCATACTGCTGGAAACCGGTTTTGTTCCAAATCCCGGGGAGTTTGAATGGCTGACCGATGAAGCAGAACAGACCCGCCTTGCAAAGAGTATTGCAGAGGCCATAACCGAATACTTCAGAAACTAAAATCAGCAATGCGAGATTTCCGGGCGGCAGGGAAGTTGTCCCTGCCGCTTTCGTTAATAAAACAGGCTTTTATATTAGCGTCACTTGTAGTATTATCATAGCAAAAACACATGAGGTTTAGCCATGGATAAGGATATGATCAGGTTTGTCAGGAATGATGAATTTGCCCGGTTCATAGGGCTTCAACTGGTAACCGTAGAGCCAGGATACGCTGTTGTCCGCATGGAGGTTAAACCCCACCACCTCAACGGGGTAGGCTCCGTACAGGGAGGCGCCATATTCACCCTGGCGGACTATGCATTTGCCGCCGCCTGCAACTCCGGGGGCAATGCCACCCTTGGCATAAATGCCAATATCTCGTATTTCAGGATACCGAAGGGCAGGGTTCTGACTGCCGAAGCCAGGGAGGTCTCAACCACCAACAGGCTCTGCACATACAGCGTTGACGTTTTCGACGAGGACAACGTGCTCATTGCAAGGCTTACGGCCACCGGCTACATAAAAAGGGACAAGTCCTGACCTGGTGAAAGAAGGCCGGACCTGGAAGCTTTGCCCTGCATGAAAATTCTCGTGTAATGCAGAATATTGGGAGGCATCATTTTTTCGGTGCTTCCTTTTTGTTATGCCGGGATGTCAGGGAAAAACATTGTAAGCCACAGGTGATGGATTGAAAAGGAACGGCTTGGGTTTTGCTTTCATACTCTTTCTCTTGTTTGCTTTCATAGTAAGGCTTATTCTTGCCGCCAGCGTACACGGGTATGACGGGGACCTGGATTACTACAGGAAATGGGCCGAGGCTGCGGCCGGGGAATTTCGCCTGGTATACGGGAGCGGCAATGTGGATTACCCTCCGCTGTACCTTTATATCCTCCATTTCATCGGCAGGGCGCTGCGTGCGCTTAAGCTGGACCCCGGCTCAATCCTCGGGATCATGCTGATGAAGATGCCCGCCATACTTGCAGACATCCTTTCGGGCATTATGATCTATAGCGCCGCCTCAAGGCAGATGTCAGGAAACACGGCATTGATCCTTTCCGGGCTGTACCTGTTCAATCCCGCCATACTGGTCAACTCTGCCATGTGGGGACAGACCGACAGCATAATGACCCTCCTTGCGGTAACTGGACTATACTGCCTTTATCATGACAGGATAATGGCGTCAGCCTTTTTCTTTGCCTGTGCCTGCCTGATGAAGCCCCAGGCATTCATCTTTCTCCCGGTGCTGTTCCTGGAACTGATCCGCAAAAAGAGTCTCAGGGAGTTTCTTCTTTGCATGGCCACAGGACTCTTTACCGGGTTTGTCATCATCCTGCCCTTTTCCCTGTGGCGGGATGTGTGGTGGATTGTCAGGCTGTATACCGGGGACTGGTCAAAGTATGCCTATGCGTCCCTTCATGCCCATAACCTCTTTGCCCTTGCGGGCGGGGATATGGTAAGGGACAGCGCCATGTTCCTGTTCATGCCTTATAAGGTATGGAGCTTGATATTTACCCTGGCGGTCCTTGGGTTCTTCCTGTACCTTTACCTGAAATCCGGCGTCCAAAACCGGATCTTTGCGGCCGCGCTTGTCCTGCAGGCCGGGATATTCATGTTCACAAGCCGCATGCACGAGAGGTACCTTTACCCGGCGGTGATGCTTCTGGTTATGGTGCTGATATACTCCGGGGACAGGAGGATCTTCGGCCTGTTAGGCCTTCTCAGCATGACGGTATTCATCAACCAGTTCGCCGTGCTTTTCTACGTGACGTACAAGGACATAATGCCCTTTGTGGTACCCCTGTTCAACACCTCAACCCGCATATTCTCGCTTGTAAACCTTGCGGCGGTGATATACCTGTTCCTGGTGTCCCGGGATATCCTGCTTTATGACAGGGTTGAGCCCTGGACGGATTATGGCCGGCAATAAGCCCCGGGTCTTTGATGTTTCCCCGCATAATAGTATAATGTGGATGATATCATCTTCGAGGACGTGTGCCAATGAAAAAGATCGTGATGACGGGCGGGGGGACGTCCGGGCATGTAACCCCGAATATTGCCCTTATTCCTGTGCTTAAGGAGATGGGCTGCCACATAGAGTATATAGGCTCGAAGGACGGCATGGAAAAGCAGCTTATTGAGGCCGAGGGCATTCCATACCATGGCATCAGCGCTGGGAAGCTTAGAAGATACATGAGCCTGAAGAACCTGAGCGATATGTTCCGGGTGATGGGCGGGCTCAGGCAGTCGGTTTCGCTTATCAGAAACATAAGGCCCGACATTGTCTTCAGCAAGGGCGGATTTGTTTCCTGCCCTGTTGTCTGGGCGGCCTGGCTGTGCCGGGTGCCGGTTGTGATCCACGAATCCGATATCACGCCCGGCCTTACCAACAAGCTCTCAATGCCTTTTGCCAGGAAGGTCTGCTATACCTTTCCCGAATCGGGAGAACACATCCCGAAGGAGAAGGGCGTTCTGACCGGCCTTCCAATAAGAAAAGCCCTGCTGGAGGGCAACAGGGCCATGGGCCGCATGATATGCGGCTTTGAGGATGACAAACCGGTTCTTCTTGTCATGGGCGGAAGCCAGGGCGCAGTGCGGATCAATGAAGCCTTAAGAAAAAGCCTGGGAAGGCTCGTTAAGGATTTCAACATCTGCCACATATGCGGCAAAGGAAATGTGGATGAGCAGTACCAAAACGTCCGTGGATACAGGCAGTTTGAATACCTCCGGGATGAACTGCCCGATATTTTTGCCCTTGCGGACATCGTCGTATCCAGGGCGGGGGCTACCAGCATCTTTGAACTGCTTGCCCTGAGGAAGCCCAACCTGCTGATCCCGTTATCCAGGCAGGCCAGCAGGGGCGACCAGATCCTGAACGCGGAGTCCTTCAGAAGGCAGGGCTTCAGCATGGTGCTGGCCGATGAGGAACTGTCTCCCGATACCCTGTACGACAGTGTCAAGACATTGTACGAGAGCCGGCAGGAATACAAAAAGGCCATGGCAGGATACGGCCGGGCCGACGGGACCCATGAGGTAGTAAGGGTCCTGCAGGAGATTTTGCAGCACCAGGAGCATACCTAAAACCAGGGGGACGGTTCCGGTGGTTCGAACCAAGGGGACGGTTCCTGCGGATTGATCATACGCAGTGAATGGTTCTGAAAATACCTGTGATTTTAAGGAGCATTACAAGAGGAGAAAAAATTGAGTATCAAGGCTGTTATTTTCGACCTGGACGGGACTCTTGTTAATTCCATACACGGAATCGCCTATTCGCTGAACATGATGCTGGCTGAAAACGGGTTCCCGGTCCACAGCGTGGAAAAATGCAAGAGCTTCGTGGGAAATGGCTTCATAGAACTTGTGAGGCGCGCTGTTCCCGAAGACCACAGGGGCCAGGAAGAGGTAGGCCGCTGCCTGGCCCGGCTGAGGGCTGTATATGACCTGCACTGGGATTATGGCATGTATGCCTACGAGGGCATTGAGGACCTGCTGGAGTACCTGCAGGCCCATGGAATCAGATTTGCCATAGACACCAACAAGGACGAAGGCGTGTCAAGGAAAATCGCGCAGCGATTCTTCCCGCGCTTCACCTTCTTCCGGGTTGCCGGCAATACCCCCTTGATGCCTAAAAAACCCGACCCCGCAAGGGCGCTCGGCATCCTTGCCGACCTGGGCATTTCGCCTGACCAGTGCCTGTACCTTGGCGACAGCGAGGTAGACATCATAACGGCAAGAAATGCCGGAATCACCCACATCGGCGCTGCCTGGGGATTCAGGGGAGCGGAGCTCCTTGGCAAGGCCGGGGCTGAAATCATCATACAAAAGCCCATGGAGCTTATCCGGTACCTGGATTAAGGCGGACAATCCTTCAGTCGTACAGCAGTATGACTGCCATGAGAACCAGGTCCTCATCACCCGCATTCTCTATGGAATGGTATGCCCCGTTGCCGGTAAGCACAGCGTCGCCGGGGCGGAGCGTACGGATTTCGCCGTTATCATCAACGGTCGCGGTGCCGCTGATGATGTAGTAGATCTCCTCTTCCCGGTCATGGGTGTGGGTTCCGATGGAGCAGCCCGGTTTAAGGGTTACCCTCGCAAAGAGGCGGCATTTCCCGGTCAGTTCATCCTGGATGAAAACATGCTGGAGTTCCACCGATCCCTTTCCGTCCCTCATACGCTCCCGGATTTCCTTTTTCATCTCTTCCACTCTCTTCAGCATGGACTTTTAACCTCCTTGAACATCCTGTTTTCTTTTTCTCAGGAAGATTGATATGTAAGCCGTGCATACGAATATCAGAATCGCCGAGATGATGAACAACACCTGCTTGATGTCTATCGTCAACCCTGCCGCTGTCAGGTCGGTTTCCCCGAAGGCTCCCACAAGCTGTGATCCCACCGCGGCGGCGCCATATCCTACAAGGCCGCTGACTGCCGCGTTGAAACCGATATATACCATCCTTTTCTCCTCGGGCGTGAAATCAAACTGGAGATTGAACAGGGAAATATTAATGCCCGACCAGGCAGCCCCGCCCGTGACATAGGCCAGTACCAGCAACACCAACAGTATGGGGCTTTCCCGGAATGAAAGAAACCATATGGTATGGCAGACCGCCAGGATCGTGAAACATGCCATGGTGGTCGCCGTCCATCCGTGTTTGTCCGCGAACCTGCCCCAAATACGGGCAGCGATAATGTATACCACTGCGTTGAGCAAGCCCAGCAGCGTGATGGTGGTGTAGCTCATGTCCAGGTCCGAAACCAGGTACACGCTGAAATAGGCGCTGGCAATCTGGATGGCGATGTTCCAGATGACCGACATTATAAAGTATCTCACAAACAGCCTGTTTTTCAAAGGCAGGCTGAACACTTCCGAAATCTTCATCCGGTCCTTGTTGTGCTGCAGAGGGACTTCCTTCATCTTTGCGATGGAAACCACGTTTGCAACCGTCAGCGCGAAAACCGCTGCATAGACGGCGATATAGCCTCCCAGTTCGTTCCCGCCTTCTTCGAAGAGGTCCAGGATCTTTCCCAGCGCAAGGGTGAAGACTGTAGAGGTTATGAGAAGGTAGGCCTCCCTCGTGCCGAAATATTTCCCCCTTATGTTCTGGGGCACAAAGCTGATATACATGTTGGAAGCGGCCGGGGTGATAAAGGAAACAGCCAGATGGGAGACCAGGAAGATCCCGGCAGTGAGCCAGAGCTTAAGTGCGGTTCCCAGGGGCAGGAAAGGAATAATGATCAAAGACGAAAGCAGGAGCCTGTGGATCAGGCTGCCGGCCAATATGATCTTCTTCCGGAATTTCAGGCTTTCCAGCGTGATGGGTGAAAGGAACTGTATTCCCGCCGCAAGGACGGGTAAGGGAACTATGTATCCGCATACGGTGTCATCGGCTCCCATGGCTTTTAGAAGCCCAACAAGAAATGCGCCTGTTGTAAGGTTGAATATGGTTCGCGCGGATGCGCCCTCTGTTATGCAAAGTAAGCGGTTTCTCTCGAGATCCTTTTCTCCGGGTACTCTGTATTCGTCAGCCATTCGGAACCCTCATCTGTCGGAAGGTATACAGGGATAAAACCTTTGCGGTCTTCAGCCGGTCCTGTTCCGGAGATTACAGCTTGAAGAACTGCTCGATGTTCAGTATGAAGACAGTGGCGCCTCCCACATTGACCTCCACGGGCATTGCCAGATTGAACGCGCCAAAACTCCCCGGCAGTTTCTCCGGGGCGATCATCCTGCGCCTGCTCTTGCAGGTTTCCTTGATTATGGCCAGGGCGCGGTCCACCTTGTCCTCATCAGTGGCTATCAAAAAGGTGGTATTGCCGCTTTTCAGGAAGCCCCCGCTGGAACACAGCTTGGTAGTTCCAAAGCCTTCACTGTTGAGGTTGTCAGCAAGCAGATTGCTGTCTTCATCGCTTACTACCGCAATGATCAGTTTCATAAAACATACCTCCCCATGATGGAGCGGGCGGCACCCGCCGTTCCGATACCCCGTAGGATAATCCTTTTTTCTCAGTGGATGCATTGTTTTCCACACTTTAATTATATGTGATTCCGGGTGCTTATTCAAACAAATCCTTGCCGATAAGCCCGGTGCCCTTAATGCCTTCTTCCCATCGGACAGAGGGCAGGGCAATCACGAGCCCGTTGAGATAATCCAGGTGTGTGCCCGGTTTTTTGAAATCAAACTTGAGCCTGTAATGGAAAAGTGCCTGCATCTTCAGCCTGAGGGAACGGTTGATCTCATTTATCCCGTATTTGCCGTCCCCCAGTATGGGATAGCCGAGCCATGCCAGGTGGGCGCGTATCTGGTGGGTTTTCCCGGTAACCAGTTCCACCTCCAGCAGGGCATAGGGATAAGCGGCTTTCAGGATGCGGAACCGCGTGACAATCCTGGCCGAACCGGCTACCGGCCGGTCAAATATCTTAACGCGGCTTTCTTCCGCATCCTTTTTCAGGTAAGCTTCGCATTCGGCCTCTTTCTCCCCGGGGATGCCATAGGTGCAGGCGAGATAGAATTTTTTGATCTCATGGCCTTTGAATTTATCCTTCATGACTTCCAGCGTCCTGTCATCCTTTGCAAGGATCACAAGCCCGCCGGTGTTCCTGTCAATCCTGTGGCACAGGGCGGGAAAACCAGGTTTAAGCGCCCTGCCATCCTGCCTTTCCGCCGCCATGGCCTGAAGGTACTGGTCCAGGACCATCTCTTCCCGGTTGCTGTCCTGGTGGACGGGGATGCCCTGGGGCTTGGATACGACCATGATATGTTCATCTTCATAGAGGATTTCAATACGGTCTTTCGGGTCATCCCGCACTATCGGGTTAAGATACTCGTCGGGTATGAAGATCTCCACGATATCGCCTGTATGGACTCGAAAATCATTGCCGACCCGTTTGCCGTTCACGCGGATGTTCCTCTTCCGGAAGGCCTTGAAAAAGGCAGAAGCCGGTACCCCGGCGAACCGGTCGGTTAAAAACCTGTCTATGCGTTTCTGGTCTTCACTGCTATTTACGATTATCCTTCGCATATTACTCCGTTTCGGGGTATGTTGACTGGGCCAGTTTTCTGGTTCCCCTTCGCACCTTCCTGGGCAGCATCTGGTAGACGCTCTGGTGGATCTTATAATCCTTAATTAAGTCTTTCCCGCTGTAGATCTGTACATATGTATCAACCACAGCCCCGTCCATACCGTCTTCCACGACTTCCTCAAACCCCTCGGGCATCTGCGGGTCGCTGATATACTCGGTTGTCGCCTTTGTGACGCTGACCACGCGGGAAACCAGCCTGACCTTTACATCGGGATAAAGATTTGTTCCGACAATGCTGAAAGTAAGGACATTGCCGTCCGAAACACTTGCATCTATCCGGATGGGGTAATCGGTGTTGTTCTGGAACTTCAGGTCCGCATGGCCGTAGGATACTGCGGCATCCATGCCCAGGGGCACATATCCCACTGTAAACATGTGGTTGTGCCGCTCGGTAACCTTCAGGTTGGCCAGGAGGGCTGCGTCATAAAGGGTGGTGGACACCTGGCAGACCCCTCCGCCGTAGCCGTCCCTCACCTGGCCGGCAATGAAAACATGGGCTATGGCGTAGCCCCTGTTTGGGGTCCTTGGCCCTACCACCTCGTTAAAGGAGAATTCCTCTCCCGGGAATATCACCGTGCCGTCTATGGCCTTTGCGGCCAGCCGGATATTGATTCCCCTGTTTATGTTGTTCTGGGTGTCGGTTGAAAAACTCGTGCTTACGCTGGAAAGGACATCCCTGAACAGCAGGGCTTCCAGGTCACGTGTCTTTATCTCGGGCTCGGTCACCCGGACTGGAAGCGGGATCTCTTCGTAAACCTTAAGATTCCTTTCCTCAACGCGGTTTATTATCTTCCTCAATTCATCCTTGTCTATGGAACGGCCGTTCACCTGGGGCTTTACGGCCGCCGATCCGTCTTCGTTCTTTATGATTTCAGCGTTTGAGGGTTCCTGGATTATGGCGTTATAGACCGTGTCAATGTCTATTTTTGGCGGCGGTATTTCCCTGAGGGGGATATACAGGTACGCGGTTTCCATACCCTGGACCGATTCAAGGACCTTGCGCCTGAGCAGTTCCTTGTCAACCTCCCAACCCGACGCGCCTGCGCAAAGGGTGGCCTCATCGCCGGAGATGACGACCTTTGGGACAGTCACATCCTGCCTGAAATAGCGGTCGAGGTCTTCAAGGACCGTATCGAGCTGCGCTTCATTGACTTCAAGGGCAAGCGGAATCATGGCCGGCTTCCTGTTCAGCCTGTAGATTGTGAACAGCCGGCTGAGGAAGAAGCCCTCCCTTCCGATGCCCAGCGCCTGCTTTTCCATGCTCTCCATGTCAATGAACGCGCCGATCTCCTTGTAGCTGAGCGTCTGCTCGTAATTCTCGGTAAAGAAAACCATACTGGCTTTATCCAGGTAGGTTTCATAGCGCTCCTTCAGGAAGCTCTTAAGGCGCGACGGGCTCATGCCTCCCACATCACAGCCGTCAATGAATACCCCTTTATAGACATTGGGGTTATCAAGGATGGAGTTTATCAGATATATGGACGTAAGAATCAGCGCCGCAAGAAATAACGCGGCAGCCGCAAGCTTAAGCGCCCTTTTCAGATCAAAACGCCGGTTCCCGGAACGCTTTATTACCAGGTTAATCTTCCTGAAGCCCATGGGTCACCTGTAAATCGCATTATATACTTTATTCTATTAAATCAACTACCACATTAATCCGTCAACTAAACTTCCGAAAGCAGGCAGGCACAGCCATACTGTATCTTAAAAAAAGCATGGGCGTGTGATATACTAAAGAAAAGCAAACCATGGGGACGATTATATTATTTAATTTATCCTGGGATTTTTGTCAGGGGGATTAACCATGCGGTTATTCAATAGGAAGCAGGGTTCCGTAAAAAAGGCTGATAAGCGCAATGAAGACAATTATCCCTATCTGGAAAAGTCTGCGCTCAGGCAGAACAATATCACGCGCCTGACCATCGATGAGAGATGGACCAAGCTTTTTGCCAGCCTGCCCATGAGCCCTGCAATAGAGAAAATGCAGAATGAAATGAATGAACTGATCAAGAAAGAGGCCATGCTGAGGCAGGAGCAGGAGAGCCTGGAGCCCAATAAAAGGAAGCTTATGCAGACGATCATGGACCTCACAAAGGACGCCTTTGAAGAAAACGATGACCAGGCCAAGTCCGAACTCAAAAGATGCAAGAAGGAAATTGAGAGGATCAACGACAGGATGGAAAAAATCCAGGAGGAAATTGAGAGGAACAATGACGAGCTTCGCGAAGCCAATCTGAGACTCCTCAACGAAACCGTGCAATATGTTTTTTCCACGCTCAAAAACAATAAGGAACGGGCTGAGGCCATAACCCGGGAGCTTGAAAGCATAAAGGAAAGGGAGAATGCCCTCAGGGAGGAACTGGATTCCATAAACCTTGACTGGACCTCCTTTGCGGTTTACTTTACCGAGCTCCTGGGATCCGACCATGTAAAAAGGCTTGAAAGCCAGTTCGGGCTGGAGGGTTTGATAAAGAATGAAACTGGTAACTCCAGAGCAGATGCGCAGAATTGACCGTGAAGCCATTGAAAGGATAGGCATACCCGGCGTCGTACTCATGGAAAACGCGGCATTCCAGGTTTCCATGAAGGCTGCCGAAATACTGGGCCAGAGAAATGGACGCCGGGTCCTTGTTGCGGCAGGCGCCGGCAACAACGGCGGGGATGCTTTTGCCGTTGCCAGGCATCTGCTTTCCATGGGATACTCGGTTTCCCTGTATATGCTGTGCCCCACGGAATCATTAAGGGGCGATGCGGCCATAAATGCCAATATCCTGGAGAACATGGGCTTTACCATGGAACTTCTCAAGCCCGAAAACCTGGACAGGTTCGCCGAAAGCTGCCGGGAAGCCGACCTGATTATTGACGGCCTTTTCGGTACCGGACTCAACAGGAATATAGAGGGGATTGCCCTTGAAGCTGTTTACATAATCAACCGTTATTCAAACTGTACCCTTTCCATTGATATACCCTCGGGCGTCGACGGACTTACGGGAAGAATCTGCGGGGGATGCGTCAGGGCTGATTACACGGTCACATTCTTCCTGCCGAAGCTGGGCATGGTCCAGTATCCGGCGGCAGCCTGCCTGGGAGAACTGACCGTTGCCGATATCGGTATACCCTATGCCCTGGCAGATAATTTAAAAACCTGTGAACTGACCGACAGTGCCATGGTATCGGAGATCCTGCCGCCAAGGCCCGAAGACGGGCACAAGGGAACCTTCGGCAGGGTTCTGATCATTGCCGGATCGTATGCGATGCCCGGAGCGGCTGTCCTGTGCGCCCAGTCGGCATACCGGACAGGCTCGGGCCTGGTCAGGCTGGCTGTTCCGAAGGAGATTGTTCCCATCCTCGCCGCAAGGGTGACCGAGGCCGTATATGCACCGCTTGAAAGCCGTGACGGGCATATTGCATGCACCGACAACACAGTCCTCCAGGAGTTGCTGGATAACAGCGACGCGGTCCTGGTCGGGCCGGGGCTGTCCTGCAATGAGGATACCTGTGAACTGGTCCGCAAGGTGATCGAATTGTGCAGAAAGCCCCTGGTCCTGGACGCTGATGCCCTGAACGCCATAGCCCCGGATACTGAAATCCTGAGCCGGCTTAAATGCGAGGCTGTCATAACCCCGCATCCGGCCGAGATGGCAAGGCTGATGGGCGCAGATACCGCCGGCGTCCAGTCCGACCGCATAGGCGCTGCGAAGTCTTTTGCCGAGGAATACGGGATTACGGTGGTGCTGAAAGGCGCCGGAACAGTGATTGCCGGACCCGACGGGAAGATATCCATAAATCCCACCGGCAACAGCGGAATGGCTACAGCCGGTTCGGGGGATGTCCTGGCGGGTATGGTCGTTTCCCTGCTGGGACAGGATGTACAGCCATATGAGGCCGCCGTCGCGGCTGCCTATATCCATGGCCTGGCCGGTGATCAGGCTGCCGCCGATAAAGGGGCCTGCTCGATGACCGCTTCCGATATCTCGGAAAGGATCGGAGCAGAGCTTATGGCCATCCAGGGATACTAAAGAGGTGTTTTGCATATGAACTATACGTTCAGCCGGGCCTGGGCCGAGATCGATCTGGACAATTTAGCCCACAATGTGAGGGAAATCCGAAGGCTTGCGGGGAAAAGGACCGAGATCATAGCGGTAGTTAAGGCGGACGCCTATGGCCATGGAACCCTGGAAACCGTGGAAACACTGCTGGAAAACGGCGTCACCAGGCTTGCTGTTTCCATGCTGGATGAAGCCATTCAACTCAGGAAAATAAGTATTGACGTTCCCATCCTGGTCCTGAACCATACCGATTTCAGAAGGCTTAACGAGGTCCTGGAATACAACATCACCCAGACAGTTTACAGCCACGAGATGGCTAAAGCCCTGTCCGAGGAAGCCTTAAGGCATGGAACCAAGGCCAGGGTCCATATAAAGATAGACACCGGGATGACCAGGGTGGGCTTTAAGCCCGGTTACAGTGCTGTCAAGGACGTGGTGGCCATCATGAAACTTGACGGCATCATCATAGAGGGGATATTCACCCATTTCGCGGTTGCCGATACGAAGGACAGGGCTTACACCCTCCGCCAGTTTGAGCTGTTTGAAAGCATCATCGAGGAACTCAACCGTATAGGTGTTCTAATACCCATCCGTCATGTGTCCAACAGCGGGGCTATTATCCAGTATCCAGAGATGATACTGGAGGCTGTCCGCCCGGGGATCATACTCTATGGCATCTATCCTTCCGATGAAGTGGACAGGAGTGTTATAGACCTTAAACCGGTAATGTCGCTAAAGGCTAATGTCATCCATGTAAAGGATGTTGAGACCGGGGTTTCCATAAGCTACGGCAGGACATTCACCACCAGGCGCTCTTCAAGGATCGCCACCGTTCCCATCGGCTATGCGGACGGCTACTCGCGGCTTCTGTCCAACAAGAGCCGTGTCCTTATCAATGGACAGTATGCGCCGGTGGTAGGCAACATCTGCATGGACCAGATGATGGTGGACATAACCGACATCTCCGGGGAAGTGAAGGCAGGGGATGAGGTGGTCCTCATCGGCCGCCAGGGCGACAATGAAATCACCGCCGAGGAAATAGCCGGCCTCATGGGGACGATCCCATACGAGATCCTCTGCATAATCGGGAAGCGCGTTCCGAGGGTGTATATAAGGAACGGTTCGGTTGTGAACGTTCTCAATTACCTTTTGTAGCAGCCGCCGACGCATGTTTTTCTTTCAAAAATCCGCCAGCCCATGTATATGGCCTGAGGAAATGTGTAACAATAATTCACGAGAGCGTAAAACAATTTTAATTTGCGATCCTTGGCCCGAATCTCTATAATATTGGTAAAGGGGTCATGCATTGTAGGTTAATAACCTCACAGGAGTGGTGACCTTTGCAGATTAGAAGAGGCGATATCTACTATGCAGACTTAAGCCCGGTTGTCGGGTCGGAGCAGGGAGGAGTAAGACCTGTCCTGGTAATCCAGAATGACATAGGCAACAAGTACAGCCCGACAGTTATTGTTTCCGCCATCACCTCACAACTGGACAAGGCAAGGCTTCCAACCCATATCCCGTTCAGGGGGGAAGTTTACGGGCTCAGCCGGAACTCGGTGATCCTGCTTGAACAGGTGAGGACAATCGACAAAAGAAGACTTAGAGAAAAAGCGGGACATTTGGATGATTACATGATGAAAAAAGTTGATCAAGCACTTCGTACGAGCGTTGGCCTGAGCGTTACATACGTGCAGTGAAAGCCCGTACCGAAGGTTTGGGTAGAGGGGGACAAAAGATGAATGGTGAGAAAAGAAGGATCGCATATCCGCTGTTTGTCGTGCTGTTTATCCTGGTTGCCATCGTAGTGGCGCAGGCTGCCGGAGAGGCGGGAAGCAGCACCAATCCGCTTGCGACCAAGGACTATGTTGACCGGGAGATAGCCAAGCTGGCCGCGCAGATCAACAGCTCAACAGGCGGGTCCTCCGGTACAGTCAATTCAGCCGAGATCGAACAGCTAAAAACCGATGTGGGCGACCTGACCAAGTTCATAATCGATGCCCTGACACGTCTTAATGATCTGGACAAGAGGGTTACCACAGTCGAAAACGGTTTTGTGGTCATCTCCATGAAGAAGGGACAAACCCTTGAGCTGGGAGGCGGATCGGAGGTAATCCTGAGAAGCGGTTCGGCAACTGCCATCAGCGGCGAAAGCGGCACCCTGGTTGACGTAAGCGTCGGCAAGGACCTTAACCAAGGGGTTGCGGTTCCCGTACAGCACCTGGTAATTGCCCCCAAGGGCGATGGCAGGGGACTGAAGATAACCGCCGACGCCTGGCTGATCGTAAGAGGCGGATACACAATCAAGTAAAGAATCAGAAAAATAGCTGTCTCGAAATCAATATCCCATGATTTCAAGACAGCTTTTTTTTTCACTGTATTTTTACTATCCTTGCGGGTACCTGGCGCGCTTTTCCTAAGCCTGCCGTCCCTCGCTCTGTTCCTTGTATTACTCTATCGCCTCCAGCAGGAATACCGTCGGCCTGAGTCCGTCGGTGCAGGAAATTACCGATATGTTGTCGGCATTGACCCAGCCGGGCCAGAGATTTCTTGCGCCGCGGGACAGTGCGAAGACATATCTTTCGATTGCAAGCCAGGCTTCATCGCAAAAACCGTCGGGTTTCATCCCTTCCTTTGAGATGAACGCCTGGCCGGTCTTGTGGTTTGGGCATCCGGGAACATCAGGCACGCCGTATTTTCTTACGAGCTCCTTGTTATAAGTGTTAGCCACAACGGTGATCCTCACATCATTCATATGTATTCCTCCATATGCGTTTTTCGGACTGCCGTTTCAGTCAGCCGGAAAGGACCGGAACACATGTAAGTTAATGGGACAATCCGTTAGGCATAGTATATATGATTTTCAGTGGTTGAATAAGGACCAGTTTGCAGCAATATTTTAAGAACCACTTTGCTCGCCGGGAACTGCTGATTTGAGAAAATCCAGCATCCGGGCATTTACTTCCTTGACGCTTTCGGTTGGCATATGAGGGCGGTGGCTGCAGCCGGGGACAATCCATATCCTGGCCTGGGGGCATCGCTTTTGTATGTCGAGGAGCGCCTGACGGGGTACATACGGGTCATTTTCCCCCGCTATGCAGAACATCGGCATAGTCAGCCTGGACCAGTCATCATCGGACAACCTGGGATACAGGCGCCAGTCCTTTGCGCTCTGCCGTAAAAAGTGCTGCCAGTCGCCGCCGTGGGCATCCATGTTCTGCACCTTCATACGCTCGATGAACTTATCCTGGTTATTCCTGACCAATGCTTCCGGTTCGTAATCATCCGCACCTGTCGGGTCGGCAACGCCGCTGCAGCCAATGGTAATTATGCTTCGCACCAGTTCCGGATGCTTTGAGGCCAGATGGAGCGCCACACCTCCGCCAAGGCTGTACCCGATAAGATGCGCTTTTTCGATATCAAGCGCCCGTAAGAACCCGGCCATATCATCGGCTATCGTGGGCGTATCCCAATCCTTGTTTTCGCTCCGCGTCCGGCCATGCCCACGGAAGTCCGGCATCAGGCAGCGGTAGGAGTGGAAAAAGGGCTGGATCTGGCCGCTGAAGGCGATAATGCCGCGGCTGTAGCTGCTGTGCAAAAACAGGATCGGATCACCTATGCCGAAGTCTTCATAGAATATCGAACAGTCACGGACCTGCACATAAGGCATAATCAGCTCTCCTCCAGTTCATCCACGCTGAAAAGATGCTTCTTCAGACCGTGGTAGTAATTCCCCTTCTCTGCAGTGAACCGCAGGATGCAGTAATCCGGGTCAGTGGGGCCAAGGGGATAATATATTTCATCACCCGGATGCCAGAAAGACAGTTTTGTATCATCATCAGTCAAAACCTGCATTTTTCCTGTCAGCATCAATCCATGAATACCCACGGGGTCAACAAAATAAATACATGCGACAGGACGTTCCAGCCAGTGGCGGGTACGGAGCGACGAGGTGTTTGTCGAGAACCAGAAATAGCGAAAGCCCTCGTTATTCGCTTTGAACATTGCCTTTGCGTTGGGATATCCATTCTCATCAATGGAGCATACTATCGCGTCGCGGCTGTTTTCAACCAATTTAACAATATCAGCCTTTATCTGCTGATCCATAAACTATCACTCCTCTGGTGACTGTTTACTTCTTTACCATATAGTATAGTACTATATAGAACTAATATCAAGTATATTTTTCCGGTCCGATATTAAAGATTCATAATCTTGAATTGCATAAGTAAATTCAGCATTGTAAGCTGTAAAGCGTTGAATTTAATCATGCAATTCAACATGTAGAAATTAGTCATGCAAACCTCTCTATGGTCACCCATGCTCCTGGCAGGCCAGACAGTCATGCTCCCAGCATCTCTTCTATGAGCGCATGGAAGGCTGT
>JAAXZX010000131.1 GCA_012719645.1 Clostridiaceae bacterium | reverse complement strand
AACCGTCCCCGTGGCTAGAGGCTAGCCAGAGGAACCGTCCCCGCGGCAAAGCGGAACGGGCCGGATACCACCGGTACCCAGCCCGTCTCAAGCTCCTGTCCTTCTACCCTGGAATCTATAGCTGATTACCTGGAAAAGAGTCTGCGAAGCCTTCTGCAGTCTTCCTTCGCCAATCCTACGAAGTCGCCGCCGTCATTGAGAGGCTTTGCGAAATAATAGGTTTCGGAGTATACCCAGCCGCCGAAACCGCTGTCCAGAACCATGCGGGCCTGGGTTTCAAGATCCGCGCCCCCGGTTCCCATGAGCACGGGAGCGGGACGCCCGATATGGAAATCCTCGGTCCGCGTGTCCTTGAAGTGGTAATGCCGAATGATTTCAGGTTTTTTGGCCAGTATCTCCTTCAGCATTTCACCAGGAATACCACTGTCATGAAGATATGGATTGCATGCGTCAAAGCAAAGCTTAATGCCGTGGCCCACTTCTTCCAGCAGATGGAAATTCTCTTCGTTAGTCAGGTTGGTTTCAACCGTGAAAACAACGCCGTTGTCTTCGGCGACCTGGCAGGCATAGCGCAGATGGCTCACCACATTCGGGTACAGTTCCCTGTCACGGATCATGGCGGCCCCCATTACCTCAGGAATACCCATCTGCGCAGCTGCCTTGATGGTATTCGAAACGCTGGTCTTGAACAACTCGCTTAAGGGACTTCCTGCAGGCGCGTCTATGGATTTGTCCTGAAAAACGCTGCGCAGGTGTATTGAGCCAAATTCCATTCCGCTGTCGGCTGCCGCCCGCAGATAAGCCTCCTGCACCCGTGGATTGTTCAGCGGATATTGCATGGAGGAACCGCCGCAGTCCCCAAGCTGCAAGCCATCGTAGCCCATTTCCGCGGCCAGCGTGACGGCAAACGGACCGGTTACCGGGATACCCCATTCACAAACACCGAACTTAATGGCCATACCGTAACCCCCGATCACCGGTCAACATAGTCCGAGGGATTGTTGGCCAGAGGATGCGAGGCCAGCGGCCCGACGACCACGTTGCCAGCTTCCACGACGATTCCGAGAAGATCGCGCAGATCGTAGAAAACGCAGCCCTTCTTTTCGCCATTGGCCAATACTTCGCCCATCTCGGTTTTCAGCATCGGAGGAATACCAAGCTCTTCCATCTTCTTCATAAAGGCAGGCCTGTTGTTGATCTTGCACCCGAGGTGATGGACGCCGTTTCCGTGTTTGATCAGGAAGTCAGAGTACGGGTTACCCGGGCTCTTGTCCAGTGGCTCTATGATTTCAATATCAAGGTTGGCAAAATCAAAGCGATAGTACTTGATAAACCAGGGCTTTACCTTTTTGCCATTGTACATATCCGCGCCTTCAAACTGCCCTGCTTCCCACAGGTCTTTTGTGTTACGGTAGATGATCTTGGAGTGGTCGAAGTCCACAAGGTCCTTCCAGTTCTGCATTACAGCCTCCAGGTCATTTACGCAGAGGCCGATCTGGAATACAAGATCAAATTTGAATTTGTCTGACATAATTCTAACCCCCTAAACTGATATATTCGGTCCCTTACGATCTCCCGGGCATTGTGATCGCTCGTTATGCCCTCTTTTATGCGGCGCCTCTTATAGCCTCTCCCTGTATATCCTTACAGCCATGTCCCGGGTAAAAGGTACATAACTGGCTACAAGAAGACGTTGCTTCGTACTCATGATGCTGTCGGCGAAAGGTTCCACATCCTCGGGCGTCATGCCCGCTTCGCTTAAGCGACGCATCGGCAGCAGTTTGTTGAACATGACCTCCAACTGCGTGAACACCTCTTCGCGCGAAGTGAATAAGCCGCATTTCCTGAGAGGCCTTTCAGCCAGGTCAATCAGTTCCTCCAGCACACCGCCGGAAGATTCGCTCTGGTACATCCTGAACACCGGACACAAGAACTGCGCGATGGATTCGCCGTGGGACATCTTGTATTTCTCCCCAAGCGGGTATGCCAGCGCATGGACAGGTCCTGCGCCGCCGTTATTCACAGCCATTCCCCCCAGGCAGGAGGCAATTATGAAATTCTGCAAAACGTTTTGGCGATAGTCCGGGCCGTTGAGAACCATATTTGAATAACCATCCAGGAGAAGAGAAATTGATCTGGCCCCAACAGCCCGGGCGATCTCGTTTCCGCGAGTGGATGAAACATATGACTCCATGCTGTGCCCCAGAGCATCCATGGAGCAATGGACAAAGGTCCTGAATGGCAGCCCTGCAATCAGTTCAGGTATCAGGACCGCATGGCGGGCGGTCAGCCGCTCATCCATGATAGCGGTTTTCAGGCCGGTGTCCTGCATGGTGATAATACCGCCATAGGTAACTTCACTGCCGGTACCGCATGTGGTGGGAATGACAATCAGGTCCTTGTCGGGACAGGCATCGGTCCTGCCATATATGACGTCCCTTATGGGATAGGCATTCCTGACAGTTATCACTTTACCGATGTCTATGACGCTTCCGCCGCCCATTGCGATAACGCGGCTTATCTTCCAGCCCCGGATATCATTAAGTATGCTGTCCACAGTCTGTTCATTGGGTTCACCGGGGTCGTATGTATCTTTCAGGATTACATGGCATGCGGGATTAAGAGGCTTGACAAACCTGTCGAAGAGTATGGTTTCGGTCAACAGCAGGTCATTCGCCCCAAGTCCGAACTCTTCGGCAAATTCGGCAAAAGTACCCAGCAAATGCACCTTGGGTTTTACATCGAATATTTGCATGGGTGTTTCCCGCCTCCTTTCATATTCTCTCTCAGTCGTTGGGATGAATGATAACCTTCATCACTTCGGGATCATTCATGACCCTGTCCAGGGCTTCGAAATATTTCTCCAATGGATATACGCAGGAGATAACGGATCCGGGATCAACCTTCCCCTGCTCCAGGATGTTTATACAGTCACGGAAGCGGTACATCTGCAACGGAGCGCTGGTTATCTTCAAACCTTTCCTGATCAGAAGGCCTGGCTCTATCTTCACAGTTTTCGGTTCCCTGTAGAAGAAGGAATACATAACAAAACGGCCTTTGGGCGCCAGCAGCCTCATCATCCTTTCTACCATGGGCCCGTCATCTCCCGCGGCATCGACGATCACATCAATCCCGTACGGGAACATTTCCTTAAGCGCATTTTCATGCTTGTCATAGTTGTCCGGGTCAACGAGTATGGTCTCTATGCCCAGCTTTGAAACCCGCTCCAGTTTGGATGGCAGTATGTCAAGCGCCACCACCCTGCCCGCGCAGGAGTTCTTTATAAGTTGCGCGATCAGGCTTCCGCTGGAGCCGCAGCCTATTATCGCAACATTATCGCCGTATTTCAGTTCGCAGTTATCCACGCAGCTGAGCGCACAGTTTGTCAGTTCGCAGAGGCAGGCGCTGTCAAAGCTGATCTTCTCGGAAAAGGTATACACCTTCTCAGCCTTGCACAGCACATACTGGGCAAAACCGCCCTGCAGGTTGTGTCCCTGGGATTTGAAGTTCTCGCACATGGTTGGAAGCCCGATCTGGCAATAATAACATGTACCGCACTGGACTCCATTATCTGCCGTAACCCTGTCGCCAACCTTTACATGTTTTACGTTCTTACCCACTTCCACTGCTATTCCGGCAAATTCGTGGCCAGGGACGGCAGGATATACGCCCAAAAGCGAGCCGGTCCTGTCATGGCTGCTTTCGGCAGGCTTGCATATGCCGCAGGCCATTACCTTTATCAGGACATCATTGTCACCGCAGACCGGGCGCGGAATCTCTTTCACACTGCCGTTTGCCCGACCGGGTTTATCGTATACAACCGCTTTCATCATTTCCATGAATATTCACCTCCAAAGCCGGATCCCCTGTTATTTCAACAGATAGGGGATCCAGGTAGACAATCCGGGAACAATGCTCATCAAGAGCAGCACGAAGACACAGCAGCCCATAAACGGCCATATGTAGCGCACAACTTCGGTGAACTGTACATTCTTCAGCTTTGTGGTAACGAAAATATTGATGCAGAACGGAGGTGAAATAGCGCCAACGCAAAGGTTGACAAGGATAACGCCCGCAAGCTGGATCTGGTCAATCCCGTACGCATCCGCGATTGGGGTCAGCAGCGGTACAAACAGAAGGATAGCGGCATTGCTGTCGATAAACATGCCGGCGATAAAGAAGATAAGGTTCACTATCAGCAGGAACATTACCGGCGATTTTATGTGTGTTGTCACCCATTCCACCAACTGCGTTGATACTCCGGAGAACGCGATCGCCTTGCACGCGATGTTGGCCGTAGTCATGATGAACAGGATGATGCCGGTAAGCCTGATGGTGAATGTCAACATATCCTTTACGCTTCCGCTTACAAGATCGGGATGCCTCTTCTTGTTGATGATATAATATGCCAGGCCATACAGTGCGGAAATGGCGCCCGCCTCTGTTGCAGTAAAGATACCGCCATAGATGCCGCCGAATATGATGACAGGCATCATCAGCGCCCAGAATGCGTTCTTTGTGCTCACGCCGATGTTCTTGACATACTTGGTGACTGCAAAAGGTTCCGGGTTCTTCTGTTCCACCTTTCTCCTGTGCAGGAAATTGACGATGGAATATAAGACAGCTATAAGAATACCCGGAAGCAGGGTTGACATCCACGCGTCGGCAATGCTGATATTGGAAGCCGTCGCATATATGATGCCCGTCATGCTTGGCGGAATCAACACTCCCAGGAACCCGGCAGCTGCCATCAGCGCCGCCTGGTAAGGCTTTTCATAACCGCGCCTGTCCATTTCGGGGAAAACCAGCTTGCTGATAGCCGCAATGGTAGCCTGCGTGGAACCGGTTAAGGCGCCGAACGCGGCACAGGCAAATATGGCCACTGTCCCGGTGCTGGCCCGGAACCGTCCGACAAAGGAATCAACAAATTCGAATATCCTTCTGGATATGCCTGAATACTCCATGACAGCTCCCGCAAACAGGAAAAACGGGATGGCGAGAAGCGAGAAATTGTTAGTTCCGTAGAAAGCCGACTGTGCCATACTGTTGAGCGGGAATTTATACAGCAAAAACGCAGCGACTCCGCCCAGCCCTATGGAAAACCCTACAGGAACGCGGAACAGCAGTGCTGTCCCCAAAAAGATTGCAAGAAATATCAATAACACTTCCATTGCTTAATTCCCCTCCATTTGAGAGTCTGGTGCAGCATTTTCGGTATCTTCGACCGGCGGTTTATATGGCAGCAGAATGTTTAAAATCGTATGCAGCATTACCAGGACTCCGCCGACGATTACGAAGCTCATGGGAATCCACATTTCAAAGGGCAGTGTCGCGGATGGAGTGTGCGTTTTTGCGAACTTGACCACAAACACGGTATAGTAATATATGAAAACTCCCATGAAAACCAGGGACAACACCTGGGCGACCCGGTGCAGAACAGCTAATATCTTATTGGGATTCCTGGTTAGTTTTTTGAGTACCGGAGTGATTACGTCAATATCCAGATGTCCATTGTCGGCCGCCGCACAGGAAGCGCCCATCCATCCTAAAAGGATGAGCAGGTACCTTGCCAGTTCATCCGCCCATGGTGTTGCGATCTTAAAAATGTAGCGGCATGCGATGAATATGCAGCAGTCTATGATCAACAGCCATAGAATAGCTATCGAAAGAGTAGCTTCAAACTTGGCCAGGCCGCCGTTGACCTTGGTTACTATTCCACGGAACTTGCTCTGCGGCTTTTCATTATGCATAAGCATACCAACCTTTCTTTTTGAAGCAACAGGGAAGGATATAAGCCCTCCCTGTTGCCTCAAGCCGATTCATGCTTGCTATTCGACATTAAAATCCTTGAAGATCCTATCCATTGCCTCTTTATCAAAGAGATCGCGATATTCTTTCCAGACCTCGCGGCCGATACGCTTGAATTCGGCTTTCATCTCATCGGTGGGTTCTATTACCTCAATGCTAGGATCCTGCCTGCACATATCCAGCCAGGTATCACACAGTTCACGATAAGTATCGCGGATGTACTGGGCTGTTTCCAGGCATGCATCGGTGATGATTTCGCGCTGGGCGTCGGTCCACTTGGCGGAGAAATCGCCGTTGGCAATCCAGTAGTTTGTACCGTACAGGTCCCAGGTCAGGAGTATCCAGTCGACAACTTCCTCCAGTTTGAAAATAGAGGATGCCGGGATATTGTTATGCACCATTTCCATGGTTTTCTGCTGCAAACCGGTATACATGTCAATACCGCTGACGGGTATCATACCCAGCTTGGTAAAGTATGCATGATGGAAATTAACGTCAGGAACACGGACTTTCAATCCCTTCAGGTCGGCCATGCTCTTTGGAGCTTTGCCGGTTCCAAGCAATACCTTGAGTCCGAACTCGCCGGGGCATATCAAATCAATGCCGTTTTCTGCCGCAACTTTCTTATGATGCTCGAACATCCAGCCGTTGTTATACAGGTTGTCCACCTCTTCCCAGGAATTGAGCAGGCCGGGCAGGCATACCCAGGACATGCCGATATTGGGAACAAGCCAGTCAAGAGCGTCAATGGAAAAGACAGCCATATCGAGGTCTCCCATTAACATCAGCTGGGTGGCCTCGCGCTCAGCTCCCAGTGTTCCTGCAGGCGTGATCTCGCAGGTGATTGCGCCGCCTGATTTCTCAGACACGATGCTGGAGAAGTCAGCCAGGACCTTGTCAATGACCGGACCCGGAACTGGGTTGTAAAGACGGATCTTCAGCGGGTCAACCTTCTTATCTGTGGTACCCGGATCTGTGCTCGAACCTGTCGAAGCTGACGGGGTCGATGATGCAGGCGCAGCGGTCGGGCTGCTGGTGGATTGTTGGCCTTCCTGTCCGCATGCAACAAACGCAATTGCCATTGCGAGGACAAGGAGCATTGCCAGTGACTTCCTGATGAGTTTCATAAGATACCTCCATTCTTTTTTGTGCATTTAAATTCATCCAACCCTTACAGGGCTGGGCTTGAACCTGTTTCAACAATTTCCTGCCTTTTGTTCCTGTTGTCCTTGTTGATCCTTGCCACAACCAGGCCTGCCAGGGAAAGGACAGCGCAGATGATGAAGTTCCAGGTGGTAAGGTTTCCTTCGGAATCAGCGAACATACCGACAACTGCCGGGGATGCAAAACTGGTAATCAGTACTGCTACGGACAGCATGCTTATAACCGTTCCAATGTATTTGCCTCCGTAATAGTCAACCGCCAGCAGAGGTGTTATGCCTGCAAACCCGCCGAAGGCAAATGACAGGATTATAACAAGCATAAAGAACCAAAAGCCTGCGGCCAGTGAGAGCCCAAGGGTACAGCCTAACGTGATACAGTAAAGGACTGAAGCCACGTTTCTTGACCCGAAGTTGTCGCAGAGTTTTCCGAACACAAGCCGGCCAGCGGCAGAAGCGGCGCCGCTTGCCATGATCATGAATACGATGAACGATTCGCTTAAGCCTCGTTCCAGGCCGAGTATCTTCGCATATGGATTAACCGTGAAGTAACCTACAGGACCGACGGCAATACAGAAAAGCAGCATATAGTAAGTCTTGCCTTTTAGGATTTCAATAACCGCTTCCCTGTTCCGTACAGTATCCCTGGGCGCTTCACCGGCAGTTGCTCCGGCTGCAGGCAGTTTGGCAGGTGATTGAATAAATGGGTATGCAGCTATAAGCACTACGGTGAAGATTAACCCAAGGGAACTGAAAGCAATGGGAACTCTTGCGGGATCGCCTGCTATAATTGCGTTGATGGTCGGCGTAAGCACCAGTGTGGAAGCTCCCATCATGCTCAGCACGAAACCGCTGGCAAAGCCCCTTTTGTCAGGCCACCATTGCTGGGCGCATGAAATGGTGCAGGGATAAACCAATCCGCCCCCGAAACTCACGAGCCCGCTGTATGTAATATAAAGGAGCGCGAATTTATCTATGGGGACAAAAGAGCTGGCGAACAGACCGGCAATATAGAGGCATGACCCTATCAGCACCGGGATTCTCGGACCCAGGCGGTCGAAGGCCCTTCCACCTATGAAGATCCCGATAACATTGAACGTGATAAACAGGTAAAAAACCTTCGACGCCGCGGCCGAATCGACGCCGTAATATCCCATTACCGGTACCTGGAATACGCTCCATATGTAATTCATGCCGGTTGAAAGCATGGCGACCGCGCATGCGGCCAGAACAGTATACTTATTTCTCATTGCGTTTTTTCTCCGCGATTACAGTTTCTGCAGCTTCCGCGATGTCTTTTTCGGTCATGTGCATGACTTCCAGGAGCTCATCGGGCTGTGCCACTTCTCCAAAGCGGTTGGGGATGCCGATGCGCTTCATGGGAACCACGCAGTTGTTGTCGCAAAGAACCTCGGCAACCGCGCTTCCCAGGCCTCCTGTTATGGAGTGGTTTTCGGCAGTTACGATCGCCCCGGTTTCCCTGGCGCACCTGACGATGGTATCAACGTCTATGGGTTTAATTGTGAAGATGTCCACTACCCTTGCGGAAATGCCCTTCTTCTCAAGGATCTCCGCCGCCTTCAGGCAATTGTTGAGAATCAGGCTTCCTTCAGCAATCAATGTCACATCTTTCCCGTTTCTGATGACATTGGCTTTCCCAAGCTCAAACTCTGAATCCTCTTCGTATACTCTGTATCCCTTCAGCCTTTCGGCACGGATATAGAACACGCCGAAAGTCTCCGCGGCTTTTCTGACCGCCCAGCGCATAGCAGTGCTGTCGGCAGGATCCATTATGACTATGTTCGGGATCGGCCGGACAAGTGCAATATCCTCACAGGCATGATGGGTTCCGCCATTCTCACCGGAAGATATGCCGGGCGCCGATGCGATGATCTTGACATTGTTTTTGGCATAAGCGACCGAGATGTAGTTCTGGTCGCACATTCTTCTCGACGCGAACACCGCGAAAGTATGGCAGAACGGGATCAGCCCTACGGCGGACATCCCGGCGGAAACACTGGACAGGGACTGCTCGCAGAGACCGAGATTGATATACCTGTCAGGGAATACTTTCTGGAACTCAGGCCCAAATATGCAGTTGCCCACATCCGCTTCCACATCCACGATTTTCGGGTTTTCCCTTGCGAGTGCGATGAGCTGCTGGTTATAGGCCCTGGTCAGCTCAATATCTTCAATTATGCCTTTCACTAGCTTAACCATAATTCCAATCCACCCCTTGCGTATTTATTGCATTTCCTCGAGCTGCCTGCGCAGATCCGCAAGTGCCTCGTCAACGCCTTCGAAAGCAGCACCCCTCAGGGCATGGTTTCCGAGAACGGCTTCCTTGGCCGGCCAACCTTTGCCCTTTATTGTGTTCAGGTTTATGAAGCCCGGCTTGTCGGAGCGCTTGCATTCCTCGATGGCCTGGTCTATGGCAGCAACATCATGCCCGTCCACATCAACCACAAACCATCCGAAGGCTTCTGCCTTTTTGCAGACATCACCAAGGGAAGAAATATCGTTGGTAAATCCATCAAGCTGCTGCCTGTTGTTGTCAAGCAGCACTATGAAATTATCAAGCCCTTTGTTGGGAGCTATCAGCATGGTTTCCCAGACCTGGCCCTCCTGGGCTTCGCCGTCTCCAATGATGGCGTATACCAGGTTCGGTTTGCCCTGGACCTTAAGACCAAGCGCCATGCCAAGCGCGCAGGATACGCCCTGCCCGAGGGAGCCTGTAGTCATGTCGATTCCCGGTGTGAGGTTCTTATCGGTATGGCTTGGAAGCCGAGTTCCGAGCTTGTTGATTGTTAACAGCTCTTCCCGGGGGAAGAACCCTTTAATAGCCAGTGCAGAGTACAGGGCCGGACCGCAGTGGCCCTTGGAAAGCACCAGGTAATCCCTGCCTTCCCACTTGGGATTTTTGGGATCATACCTCATCTGTTTTCCATACAGTACCGCGAGGGCGTCAGCTATTGAAAGCGATCCTCCTACGTGACCGAAACCATGCCTGGAAAGCATGTTCAGAGTCTCAATCCTGATTTCAAGCGCAAACCTCTTAAGTTCGTCCAATGTCTTCGACCTCCTGACATGTGATATTTGTCGCTAATCAATGCGGATGACATTCTTGATGCACTGTTCCTTGTTGTCCAGAGCGTCGTTAAAGGCTTTCTCCGCATCATCGAAAGGATAAATGCCGGTAACGATCTTTTTGATATCTATACGTCCTGACGCGACAGCCTCAATTGCCGCGGGGTATGTGGAATGATACCTGAATACGCCCCTTATCTGGGCCTCCTTTACGTATATGTTCCTGAAACTGAAGGGCACATCTCCCAGGATATTGCCGACCATTACGATAGTGCCGCCGCGTTTTACGACATAGCCGGTCTGGGCGGCAGTGGCTGCTATGCCGGCAGTTTCAAAGACAACATCGGCGCCCTTGCCGTCAGTAAGCTCCTTTATCCGTTCCACCACATCCTCTTTCCTGGAGTTCACAGCGTCAGCAGCGCCCAGTTCGAGGGCTTTTTCCAGGTGGCTGTCCACTATGTCGGTAACGATAATGCGAGAGGCGCCGCGGGCTTTAGCGGCCAGGAGCGTACACATGCCTATGCATCCGGCGCCGAGAATGGTAACCGAACTGCCCAGTGTCACCTCACCGCGTGCCGCGGCATGGAGACCAACCGACAGCGGCTCCAGGAGCGCACCTTCCATGGTGGACATGTTTTCCGGAAGCCTGTACACCATGTGTGCCGGATATGATATGTATTTCTGAAGTCCGCCGTTATACGGCGGCACAGCCATAAAGCGGACCTTTACGCAAAGGTTGTACCTTCCCGACTGGCAGAATTCGCATCTGCCGCAGGGAACACCGGGCTCTATCGCAACCCGGTCGCCTTCCTTCAGGCCTTCAACGCCTTTTCCAACTTCGTATATCACGCCGCCGCATTCATGGCCAAGAATAAAGGGAAGGGAATTGGGGAAGATCTTCAGTGCATCTCCGTTGAAGAAGTGCAGATCGGATCCGCAAAGCCCCACATCCTTTATGGCAATGCCCACTTCTCCCTCTTTCACGACAGGCATAGGCACTTCCTTAAACTCGAATTTGCGAATGTCAGTCATTACCGCCGCAACATTTTTCATGCATTTATCACTCCCGGATACCCCATCATGGAAATGGCCCGCTGCCATTCCGCTGTCACGGGTTATTTACGAAATCCTTAACTGTTTCCACTATTCCGTCCGCGTCCAGCTTGCAGTGCCTGACCAGATCCATGTACTGGCCTGCGCTCAGAAACTCCATGGGTACGCCGATACGCCTTACGGGTACCGGCGCTGACTTTGCGCACACTTCGCATACCGCGGAGCCAAGCCCGCCCACTATGTAATGCTCTTCAACCGTTACTATCCTTCCTGTCTGCCTGGCCGCCCTGATTACGAGTTCTTCATCAATCGGGGCCACCGTGGGCATCGCGACAACCATGACGTTAATCCCTTCTGCGGCCAGTTTCTCCGCCGCTTCGAAGACATTGCGCGAAATCTCGCCAGTTGTGATGATAGCCACATCGCTGCCCTCACGGACAACAAATCCCTTCCCGATCTCGAAATCTTCGTCATCGAATATCTTTGGTATGGGCGCAGTTCCGATGCGCAGATAAACCGGCCCCTCATAGCGCAGCATGGCGCGCATGGCTCCCCTGAGCTGGGACGCATCCATCGGCGCAAGTATTACAACACCGGGGATAAGACGGACGAGGGCCATATCCTCGAGGCCGAAGTGGGTTGGACCAAGATCCGAATAGTTAAAACCGCAGTTTCTTCCGATTACCTTTACATTCTGGCGCATGTAGCCAATATCTATCTTGAACATCTCAAAGGGACGCGCGGTGGTGAATGGCGCCGGCGCGCAAAACACAGGGGTTTTGCCCGTGGTGGCCAGTCCTGCCGAAACGCCTGCGCCGGCCTGTTCCATAATTCCAAGTTCATAGTAGCGGTTCGGATATTTGGCGATGAACTCGCCCATACCCGTCCTGGGCGCGCTGTCGGTGGAAACCACCACTATGCTTGGATTCAGATCGGCTTCAGCGGCAGTGACTTCTCCAATTATTTTTTTAGCGTCAAACATCTCATAATTCATTTCCTCATCCCCATTAACAAGTCTTCAAGTTCTTTTTCAGCAAGGGCCATCTCTTCCGCAGAAGGATTCCAGTAGTGATAGCCCACCTGGTTTTCCGCCCTGGAGAAGCCTTTTCCTTTTATGGTATTTGCAACAATCAGGCTGGGCTTGCCTTTTTCAAAGGGGACAGAATCGATGGCGGCGACGATTTCGGCCATGTTATTGCCATCAATCTCCCTCGCTGCCCAGCCGAACCCTTCAAAATGCTTTGCTATTGGCTCAAAGCTCATGACATCTTTGGTCTTTCCGCTGATTTGCAGGCCGTTGTGGTCAAGAAACAGCACCAGGTTGTCCAGCCTGTAATGAGCCGCAATCGCGGCGGCTTCCCAGTTGGAACCTTCCGCGAGTTCCCCGTCGCCTACGATTACGAACACCCTTGACCCAAGGCCATCCTGCCGTTTGCCCAGGGCAATGCCGCAGGCTATATTCATGCCATGGCCCAACGATCCGGTGCTGGCTTCAATCCCAGGAAGCTTGTGCATGTCCGGATGGCCCGGCAGCGGGCTTTTGAAATGGCCGAACGTATCAAGCAGACTTTTGTCAAAAAAACCAGCCTCGGCCAATACTGCATATTGGGCCATACCCTTGTGACCTGCCGACAGGACGAAGATGTCACGGTCCTCCTTTTTCGGGTTTTCAGGATCAACATTCATACCGTGGAAATACAATGCCGTCACTATGTCGATGCACGAATAGGCAGGACCAAGGTGACCGCTGCCATTTGCCCTGACCATCCTCAGGACGTTCTGGCGGCATCTGGCAGCCATCCTCTCCAGCTCTCTTATGTCATTTGTTTTCATTGACAAAACCTTCCTTCAATCATCTGCCTGCCAGTTCCCGCGGAACCGTTCCGCGGGAACTGGCACCCCCGGCAGCCAACCAATGAGATTATTTGCCGAATTGTTCATCCTCGTATTCCGCAAGTTTCTTTGCCCCGTCCTTGATCCTTTGCACTCGAAAATCCGGTAGCCCTTGTCCCCACTTGGTTTCCAGGAATACGTCTATCATCTCGCATGCCATGCGCAGGCTGGTTGTGGTCCCGCCCAGCGCAATGATATTTGCGTCGTTAATGATACGGCTCTCGCGCGCGGCATAGTAGCTCTCAACCATGGCGCAGCGCGCACCCTTGATCTTGTTGGTGGCAATGCTTATGCCCATGCCGGTGCCGCACATGACAACACCGAAATCGGCCTTTCCGCTGGTAACCGCTTCAGCGACATTTCTTCCGACAATCATGTATGGTATGGGATTATCCATGTCCTGGGTACCCAGATCCAACACCTCATGGCCCTTTTCCTTCAGGTGGGCCAATACGCCTTCTCTCAGGCAGAATCCGCCCGGATCAACACCAAATGCTATTTTCATAATGAACCTCCTTACGCCTCATTATGGTCTGTTAACTTAATAATAAAAATGAGACCTGAAACGCCTCTGGTATAATGGAATCGCCAAAAACACATTACCTCCCAGAAAGGAGCGTTCAAGTCTCATGATTATTATACCATCTAGCGTAGTATGTCCAAGGTGTT
>JAAXZX010000130.1 GCA_012719645.1 Clostridiaceae bacterium | reverse complement strand
TTTCATAAATTTCGCATACAATCATAATTGCAGGTTACCTCTCTTCTGTTGGTTATGTTTGATTGTGTGGTTACTTGAAAACTATACCACATCGAGTAGGTAACTTGCTTTTTTATTCCTACATAAACTTTACACTATGGCCGCTCAAACATCCTCTTGATTTTTCATGATTTGCCTGCTTACAATTACTTTAAATAATGGGGAGGGTTATGCTGTTGCTGTGAGTAAGGTGATTATTATGTGGATAAAGAGAATTCTTGCCTTAACTATGGCAATCATCATATACTTTTCTGCTGCGGGTTGCGTGCCAAGAGAGGCTCAAACTAAAAAAGTTGGTATCTCATTGCCTGAGTTACCCTCCGAGCGTTGGAGGGAAGAGGGAGAATATATGAAACAGCTCCTGGAGAAAGACGGCTATGAAGTAGACCTGCGATATAACAATGCTGCCGGCGAGATTGAAAATATTAAAAGCATGAATGTTTACCCACTTCAAGGGTGATGGAAACCTTGTTTTATGTATGAAAACACTTGAAGCATTCCAGGAGTATATTGATTCAGGAAAGATCGTTGTTGAGTCTGGCAGAACCACATTGGATAATACATACAGTCGGGGCATTGTAGAAGAGGATCGGGAGGATGTAAGAGATATTTTTTCAGCATGCAATTACAGCCCTGAGGGCGCCCGCCTCGATGCAGTCTGGTGCTACAGTGATTATCAGGCACGTATTGTTACACAGGAATTACTCGCACGGGGTTATACGCCAGAATATACTTAAGATAGCTTAACCGCCTTTGGCGGGGAGGGGCATACACCTGTTCGGAAAGGTTCAGCAACGATGAAAGATATTTTAAAAGACTGTGTTCTTTGCCCAAGGGAATGCCATGCAGACAGAACCAGCGGAAAAAGGGGATATTGCAAAACCACCGATGAATTAGTGGTTGCCAGGGCGGCACTTCATATGTGGGAAGAACCATGCATATCGGGGGAAGAAGGTTCCGGTACGGTATTTTTCTCTGGCTGCGCGCTGGGGTGTGTATATTGTCAGAACAGCAATATATCAAAAGGGCTGGCAGGAAAGGTCATAAAAATAGAAAGACTGGCAGATATTTTCCTTGAGCTTCAATACAAAGGCGCCAATAATATTAACCTGGTTACTCCAAGCCACTATGTTCCGCATATTATAGAAGCCTTGAGCATTTCACGCAAAAGAGGTCTTATCCTTCCTGTCGTATATAATTGCGGCGGGTATGAGAAAGCAGAAACCTTAAAACTGCTTGAAGGGTATGTTGATATATATTTGCCCGATTTCAAATATATGTCGGCAGAGCCTGCGATGAAGTACTCCAATTGCAAGGATTATTTCGAAGTTGCAGCGGCGGCAATTGAAGAAATGGTAAGACAGGTGAAGGAAACAAGTTTTGATGAACGCGGCATAATGCGAAAAGGCGTGATAGTCAGGCACCTGGTATTGCCGGGATACCTTGAGGATTCAAAAAGAATTATCAGATACTTGCATGAGACCTACGGTGACAGGATTTTCATCAGCATTATGAACCAATATACTCCAATAGGAAATAATCCGGCATATCCGGAACTTAACAGGAAAATATCCGAAGAAGAATATGAAGAACTTGTTGATTATGCAATAGGAATCGGGGTGAAAAACGGGTTTATACAGGAAGGCGATACAGCTTCGGAAAGCTTTATCCCTGAGTTCGACGGAGAGGGTGTATAGAAGAGATATCATATTCACTCTCCCGTTAATTATTGGGCATTTCGTCGTTTTCGCGGCCGAATTCTGCCATGGTTATACGCATAACATGGCTGTATCCCGGCGTTATCTACCTGGACATAGGAGTGAAGTAGTCTTTGAGATCTGTAAATATCAGGTTGCCCAGACGCCTGATCCCGCCGAAAAGATGCTTTTGCATCAGCGGCCGTATAGCGGCGGTATCTCGGTTCTCCAATGCCTCGAGGATCTCCTCGTGTTCCTCGACTATCTGCCCGAAGTTCTTGATCTCGACGATGTCAAGCATTCGGAATCGGGTATAATGGCAATCTGACTTCTGTATGCATTCCCACAGATATTCTTTTCGGGTGGCCACAAACCAGATTTCATGCATTTGGCTATCCAGCGCATAAAACTGGCTTGCTTCAAACTCCTCGCTCTCTATCAGCTTGCGCTGTGAATTAATAATGAAGCGTATCCTTTCAAGGTCAATGGGGCTTAATGCCTTGATGAAGTCTTCAAGCACAAAGGTTTCCACGGCAATACGCTGATAGATGATCTGGTTGATAATATCAAAATCCATGCGTGTGACCTGCGTCCCCTTATATGGGGTTATGTTTACAAGACCGCACAGTCTGAGTTCCTGGAGCACGCTCCTGATAGGGGAACGGGAAACGCCAAAACGTGCGCAAAGCGCGTTCTCGCTGAGGATCGTTCCCGGTTTTATTTTCAGCGTGAGTATCTCATGCTCAAGTATGCGGAAAATTTCTCTGCTGGTATAGTTGCTGCCCATTTACAAATCTCCCTTATTATTTCCGGAAAACATTTCCGAACCAAGTTAATTCTATCTTCAACCTGTATTTCATTCAAGAGCATAGAGCCTGTATACAACATTCAAAAGTGGATACAAGAAATGCTTATAAACAGTTTATCGCACATGAAAACTGCTGTCAAGCAACAATGTCCGGGCGATAGAAATATGCGTACAACACATTGATCGAATTATTATATTGGCCGGAAGAATCGCATATAAGGCATGGAATGACGTAAAATATTGTGATGACAAGAGCATGTCAAGGCACGACTTGTATACAAATATAATAAGTGTATACAAGAATTATGAATTTGATAGTATAATAATGCAAAAAACATATAAACAATGCATAACATCTATGAAATAATGTGCATACAAGTAACTGGGAATTAACATAATTCTACTACAAAAACCATATATATTTTATATATATCGCATAACTTGTATACAAAAATATTTGCGGTTCTGCTGAGTGCTTATTCGGCAAGATTTATTTGCCGTTTATAGCAAATAAATAAGGAGGAGAGAAAATATGAAGAGAGCCTTTGTACTGATCCTTGCATTATTTATGATGCTTGGCATGGTCGCTTGCGGCTCTTCTGAACCTGCCGGATCCACGACAACTCCCGGGGCGCAAACTGGGGACAAAACTGCCGAGAGCACTCAGAAGCCCGCCGATAAGCCTGCTGAATCTGTAAAGCCCGTCAAGATCATCCTTGGACATTTCGGCGCGCCGAATGAACCCGTATCCAAAGCGGCTGAGACTTTCAAACAGAAGGTTGAAGAGTTGTCCGGCGGCGCCATGACCGTGGAGATCCATGGCAACAGCGAACTGGGAAATGCTCCTGAAATGGCCGAGCAGACGAGAATAGGCGCCATACAGGCCTGCCTGGTTTCACAGGGTACTCTTGACAAATTCGATCCCCGCTACGCGCTCGTGACCGCACCCTATGTATACAGCGGCTATGAGCATGCATATGCGGTTGTGGACGGTCCGTTCGCCGAATGGGTAAGCGACGGAGTGCTGGAATCCAAGGGATTACATAATGTCGGTCCATGGGACTACGGATTCCGCAACCTGACAAACTCCGTGCGTGAAGTAAAGAAACCCTCCGACGTAGCCGGCCTGAGAATCCGTACTCCCCAGGAAGTTCAGAAGGTCGCCTGCTTCGAGACCCTGGGGGCTACAGTGCAGCAGATTGCATTCAACGAACTGATCAGCGCATTGAAACAGGGTACTGTGGACGGGCAGGAAAACCCGATCTCCACTATCTATAACAACAGCATGTGGGAAGCCAACCAGAAGTACCTGAGCCTTACCCGCCATACATGGGAATCTGTAAACCTGACAGTATGCAACTCCTGGTGGAACAGCCTGACCGGTGAGCAGCAGAAGATAATAGAAGAAGCCAGCAAGGTAGCCCGCGACCAGATGCGCCAGGAAGTCCAGAGCAGCGAGCAGGACTATATCCAGAAGCCAAGGGAGTTATTGTGACAGAAGTGAACCTCGATGAGTTCAAGGCTGCCATGGCGCCGGCATGGGACCGTGTTGCAGAGTATGAAGGAAATCCCGATCACATGAAGAAGTTCCTCGAGATGGTCGAAGCTGCAAAGCCTAA
>JAAXZX010000129.1 GCA_012719645.1 Clostridiaceae bacterium | reverse complement strand
TCCGTAAAGAGCACTTCTATCAGCCAGGCGCCAGACCTGGCTGAATCGTCATACCCTTTACATGCATTATCATGCCCCTGATTCACGGTAATATACATCCCCTGATAAACTTTCATCATTCCTCGAAAACAAGGTGGCACTGCTCACGGATGCCCATTTCCTCGAAGTACTTGTTTTCCCTCGGTATCCACTCGCCGAGGAACCTTTGCAGTATTTCTTCACCGTTTCTTTCCCGTATCCTCTGCTCCTGCCTCCCGGGGTCTATGCGGAGAAAGATTTTCAGGTCGTAGTTTTCCGCCAGGTATGGATGCATGCTGTAGGAGCCTTCAATAACATTAAGTTTTTTGGGCCGGACATATACCGTTTCTCCAAGGGCCATCCTGCCGCAGTCAAATTTCCTGTAACTGAACGGCCGCCCGCTTTTCAATCCCTGGATTACCTCCTGGCTGAACCTTTCATGATCCACAAACTCCCCTGCTTTGTTAAGCCGTTCTTCAGTCCTTTGTTCTGGCCGCAGGAAGAAATCATCCATATGAAAAAGGTTGCAGTCGTATACGCCGGCAATCAGATTTGCCAGAAAACTCTTTCCCGCGCCGCTGTTCCCGTCTATGGCAACTACCGCGCGCTTCTTTGACCTCATGAGACGGTCTATTTCAAGGAAAGCCTCCAGGTATTTGCGGTAATCTGTTTTCACAACGCGGTAGGCCGGGAAGTATTCAGTCCTGTAGATCTCGCTGTGGCTTACCATGGGATAACCCTTGATCCGGTAAGTGTCCAGGAACGCTTTTAGGTCGGCGGGCGGAAACCCAACCTCGCCGGTCGAGCAGCAATGCCCGAGGACATCCAGTTTTTTCTCGAAGCCCGGAATGAATCCTTTCACTTCCTTGGAGGTATTGACGAAAAACCGGTTTACCGTGGACGGGCTGATGGCGGTATGCTCAAGGACAGATAAATCCAGCCTGCACAGGCCGTTGCCTATGTCGATAAATTGGTATCCTTCCGGAATCTTTCTTCCGGCCTGTCTTATATACTCATGCTCGGCCAGCAGGCGCCGGAGGCTTTCCTGTTCGTCGCTTACCAGGTGTCCTCCTCCAAATTCGTTTTGGTAGACCAGCTTGTACATGTCCTGTACCTGCATTTTCGGATACAGGGCGGCATGCATAATAAGTATGCTTCTTAAGTCCATTATCTTGCGTCCCCTATATACCCGGCTTTTTTCAATGCCATGACCAGGACAGGAATCAGCACGATCTGGAGGATGATCCCGGGAATAGCGTTAACGAACGCGCCCGCGACAAACATTTCCCAGGTAAAAGACGATCCTATGATTTGGTTAAAGCCATAACTGGCGGCAGCCCAGACAATCCTGCCGAATAACATGGAGATAATCAGTGCCGTATATATGAATATATTCTTTTTCGGGAACAGCTTGTACAAAAGCCCGGTCGCAAAGCCGTATGCCGCCAGTTCAAAAGCCATGGGCACAGCGCTTGTCATGGGCGGCGCGCCGAAAATCACGCTCCTCAGCAGGGGGCAGATAAAGCCTACCACCAGCCCGTAAGGCCATCCGCATACGAACCCGGCCAACAGGACCGGGATGTGCATGGGAAGCAGCATCCTTCCGATATTCGGGATCTGGCCTGTCAGGAAGGGCAGCAGAAGCCCAAGGGCCAGGAACAGGCCTGAAAGAGTAAGCAGTTTTACGGATTGTTTTTTCATAATTCAAACCTCCCTATTGGAATCATGTGTGACCGTACTTTTTTCTCTAAAGGTCACGTTTCGCTTTTTGGCAATAAAAAATACCATAAAAATATCGCCCTCCGTTAACAGGGCAAATACCTTCATGGTATCCTTCATTCATTGGCTATATGGCTATTG
>JAAXZX010000019.1 GCA_012719645.1 Clostridiaceae bacterium | reverse complement strand
TCCCCAGAACATGGCCGCGCCGTGCTGGCATTTCAGATCCCCGGCACAGATGCCGCAGCCTTCGGTCTTAATCAAAATGTCGTCATCCCCGCACTCCGGCACCGGATATTCGGGTTCATACCTGTAATCGCTGGCGCTGTACGCAACCAGCGCTTTCATTGTTTTGACATCATTCATAGAATAACCTCCCTTTGTCAACCGCTCTTTTATGCATGAGATATCTGATCAGGAAAACGATCCCCGGTGTTCAGTATCATCATTAATAATTTGGTTTGATATTGAGATACCAAATCCGCATACTCTTTATCCGCTGCCAGGTTTACGTTCTCTTCGGGATCGTTAATTCTGTCGGTCAGTTCGCATTCTCCTGTTTGGTACTGGACGAACTTATACTTTTCATCTATGTAAGCCATAGTATTTACATCACTGTCAAAGTATCCGTTACGATATTCAATCAGGCATTCCTTTCGTGGATTTCCGCCGCCGAGGGCCGTAACCAGTGATGTGCCGGCACAGGCCCTGGGAATCTCAATGCCTAATAGTTCACAACAGGTCGGGAAAATATCAATGGATGAAGCCAATGCTCCAGTTTTTGCAGGTTTCGCCCCCGGATCATAAACAATAAGCGGTACATTAATCAGCCCGTCGTAGAAGAAGGGTCCTTTTAGCCATAGTCCATGATCACCCATCAGTTCTCCGTGGTCTGCGGTAAACACGATAACGGTATTTTCCCATTGACCGGTTTCCTTCAGGGCTTGAATAATCCGCCCTACACCCTGGTCTATCAGGTCAACCATGGCGTAGGTATTCCTTATCCGCTGGTTCCGTTCCCGTTCGCTCACGGTCTTTTCTTTCTTATCCGGGGTGCCTCCGCGCGTCAAAAGACCTAAACCATCCAATATTTCCTTGTCCATGAACTCGCTGATCTGGGCAAGATTCTTTCTGACCCTTGCCCGTTCCTCATCGCTCATGTCCTCGGTTTCCTGCAGAATGCCGGCCCGATGCCACAAGCCTTGCTGGTGAAGTTTATAATGCGTAGGCCTTGTCTCCAGGGTGTCCTTCTCATTGACGGGCATTTTCACCGGGGCATCCTTGTACCTCATAGCAGTTTCATATGGAGGATTAAAGGGATGATGGGGATCAGGAAAGCTTGCGAACAGGAAGAACGGCTTGTCCGATCCCGCGTGTTTCGTGATATAGTCTGCGCTGCGCTCGCCCACAAATATGGAATCATGCAGGCTTTCGGGCATGGTCGTAACAGGGCAGCAATCAAATTCCCCTATTTTTTTGGCTATCGCCATGTCATCGGTGCCGCCGCGCTCATGGAACCACTTGCCATAATGGGCGATGGGTTTCGTCGCATGACCTACCGTCAGTTCCACATGTTCAAATCCCCAATATGGGCCATACCAGTCTATGTTGTCGCCCACCTTCTGCCAGTACCTGTGATCCTCCATGCTGACCATGGGCGCTTTTTCGCCACAGTCCGTAGGCGAGAAATGTATCTTTCCTATGCTGCATGTTCTGTAGCCGTTATCCCTGAGCAGATGGGCAATGGTGGGCAATTCATGGGGCAGCATCAGTCCGTTTGTCCACATGCCGTGGCTTCGGGGATATAATCCGGTGAATATGGACATGCGATTGGGCATGCATATGGGATTGTTGACAAAACAGTTGTCAAACTGCACACCGCATGAAGCAAGCATATCTATATTGGGTGTCCTTACATACTCATTGCCATAACAGCCCAGGTAATCCTTCCTAAGCTGATCTGCCATAATGATTAACAGGTTTTTCTTCATGTTCAGTTACCTCCACAGTTCACAGCCTTTGCGAAACACGCCATCTTCAAACAGGCAGTATGATGAAAAACATTAAACTTGTGCCTGTGCCTTTGCTGCCTTTTTCTTGTCGATCATTTTCCTGATGTAGGGCATCAGCAGGGAAATGAAGGATACCGCGAGAATAACGGCGGATATCGGGCGTGTAAAGAATATCAACGGATTACCGCCGGAGATCATAAGAGATCTGCGCAGGTTGGTTTCGGTGAGATTTCCCAAAACAAGGCCGATGGGCAGAGGCGCGATGGGGAAATCCAGTTTTTTCGCGGCATAGCCGATCAGACCGAAGGCCGCCATGACAAACACGTCAAACATGACGTTGGAAATGGCGAAGGAGCCGACGCTGCATAAAACGACAATACAGGGCAGCATGATGATAACGGGTACCTTAATGATATTGACAAACCCGCGGATAAAGAGATGTCCCTGGAGCAGCATAAACACATTGATCAGCAACAAGCCTCCCATGATGGCATAAACCCATATGCTGTTGCTGGAAAAAAGCGAAATGCCAGGTGTTATGCCCTGCATGGTCAACGCGCCAAGCAATACGGCTACACAAGCATCTCCCGGAATTCCCAGGGTCAGAAGGGGTATCAGCGTTGCGCCTGTAACGGCATTGTTTCCGGTTTCCGGAGCGAGAACACCCTCTATGGATCCATTTCCGAACTTTTCAGGGTTCTTGGAACTGCGCCTGGCTTCGTTATAGGAGAACATGGCGGTGATGGCCCCGCCGGTTCCGGGTATGGCGCCGATGATGATTCCGAACAGGGAGGATTTGATCATCGTTTTCCAATACTTGAGGATGTCTTTCAGCTTTATGGTCGATTTACCGAATTTTGCAATGTTCGCATTACCGGTCTCTCCACGGTAAACTTCTCTGCTCTTGGAAATGACCTCGCTCAGCGCAAATGCGCCAAGCATGACGACAGCCACCTTGAAGCCGCCCAAAAGCTGCATATTTCCGAACATAAAGCGCTGAACACCCTCCTGGGAGTCGATGCCTACCGTTGAAAGGAAGAGCCCGAACATACCCATGAGCAGGCCCTTAATAACATTTTTTTCTGACAGGCCTATAACTGCTGTCAGGCCGAAAACGCAAAGGGCAAAATATTCGGGTGATGTGATTTTTAGCGCGATTTTCGCGATCATCGGAGCAAAAAACATCAATGCAAAGCAGCTCAGTATCCCGCCGAAGGTTGAGCCAACCAGCGCAGCTCTGAGCGCATCCCCGGCCCTTCCTTTCTGCGCCAGGGGATACCCGTCAAATATAGTAGCGCAAGCGGAAGGCGTTCCGGGCGTATTGATCAGGATTGCGGATATCGAACCTCCGTAGGTTGCGCCGCAGTAGGCTCCCAGCAAAAGATACATACCTGCCAGCGAATCCAGATCAAAGGTGAACGGCAAAAGCACCGCGATTGCAAAAATCACGTTCAGACCGGGAAGCGCTCCTATGATTATCCCTGCTGCCAGACCTATATTCATCATGATGAGGTTGATTGGTGTCAGCATGGATTGCACTATTTCTTGCAGCATCATCGTCCCTCCTTATGGTAATGGTATCTTGAACACGGCTATAAATATCACATACACGACCGCCTCAAACGCGTAAACATACAGGTAATACCGCCAGTTCCTGCATCGCAGCAGGAACATCATAAGGGGCGTCATGATGAGCGTTGAAAGAATAAAACCTATCTTGTTGAACAAGATGATATAAACTATTATTAGCGCATAAATAATAAAGGGCATGGCCTTTTCCAGTATTTTTTGGCCTGTCTTTTCCTGTGCATTTGTCTTTACTGTTTCGGCAGTCTTTTTCAGTTTAATATAGGAAATCAGAGCCTTCAGAAAGCCGATGCTTGAAACGATGAACATTCCCGCTGCCAGGACATAGGGAAATGTCCGGCTGGAAAAGGACGTGTTGCCGCTCCAGGCCGAACTCAGCCGTATCTGGCTCGGTATGAAATAAGTATAAAACAGGGCGCTGACAATCATGATGAATGCCATCACCACAATGTCCTGTCTTACTTTTTTGATTTCCATAAGCGCTCCCTTCTTACAATCAGCCATCCATGACTGAGAATCCGCATTGCTTTCAGGTGAAACGACGAAACCAAAGAGAAAACCTGCTTTTTTTATAACCCGATGCACGGTGCAAAACACCGTGCATCGGCCGACTCACATCAACTTACGCCATATGCCGTCAGCGGTTTTAATCTATGAGACCGACATCCTTCATAACCTTGGCATAGTCCGTCCTGGCAGTATCCAAAAGATTCACCAATTCCTCTTCCGTATACTCGCGAATGTTGCCAAAGCCCTGTTTCACAAGGTATTCCTGGTATTTGTCATTCTGTATTGCCTTATTAATCTCCTGCTTGAGCCATGCAACGATTTCCTCCGGCGTATCCGAATGAACAGCAACCCATTTCAGACCTACAAATGTGGACATGTTTTTAACGCCGTAATCCTTAATAACTGGAGCATCGGGGAATAATGCGCATTTTTCATCATGCAGGACGACGATGGCCCGTATCTCCCCCGACTGTACCCTGGGAAGAGCATCAGGAGCATCGGCAATGATGAAATCGGCCTCCCCGCTAAGCAGGGCCGTCATGTTCTCAGCAGAGCCATTGTAAACGATCATAACACCTTTTTGGGCATCGTAGTAACCCAGCTGGCTCAGGGTAGAGGCAATGGCCATATGCCCGAACCCGCCTGCATTGGTTATACCGTAATGGTACTCTTTTCCTGAACTCAAAAGCTCAAGCCAGTCGTCAACGTCCTGGATTTGGGAATCGGCTCTGACTGCAACGACACACTGAACAGCGGGTGCAAGCATGGCAATGGGCCGCAGATCCGATATATCATAAGTCAATTGATTCATCAGGGGTTGAGTGATACCGCAGGCATTCGCCATTGTCAGCAGCGTATAACCATCGGGACCCCTGTTGACCGCTTCAGCAGTACCGATTGTCTGTGAGCCTCCCGCAATATTCTCGACCACTATGCTTTTTCCCAGGTCAAGAATGTCCGTCAGGGCTCTGGTAGGCAGATCGAGGGCTGCGCCTGCCGCTGCAGGAACTATCCAGTGGATGGTTTTGGACGGATAGCCCTCGGGCTTGGGTACTTCGCTTGTGTTGTCCGAAGTTGCGGGTGCATTTCCTGAATCGTTGCCTGACGCACTGGGTTCCGGACTTGCAACGGGCGTTGTCTGTCCTGAATTATCACTTTGGTTCGGTGCAGCGCTTTGCCCGCAACCTGTCAATAACAGGGACAAAACCAGCAGGGTTGTAAGCAGTATTGAGCCTATTCTTTTCTTATCCATCTAGCTAATCCCTCCATATCTTTTAATTCCATATTCGTTGCAGCTTTTTGCTGCATAACGGCTATTTAATTAACTTTTATCCTGACACAGTCCCCGCTGGATAGATTTCCGGAGCCTTCTCACCTGCTTCCAGCATGTGCCGAATCAGGAGCTTGCGCAGTTCTTCACGAACTTGTCTATAAGCCGGGTCTGCTACTAAATTGTGCTTCTCATACGGATCATTTTCAAGATCAAACAATCCCAGTTCCTCATATGTATCACTGTCTTTCTTGGCTTTACCAACCATTTTGTAATATGCCTCCAGGGACCACTCGTGGCTGACCTCTCCCAAATCCTGCGCATGGGGGGCATGAACGGCATATTTCCATTTTTGCGTTCTGATTCCCCTTCCCACGAAAGATTCACTGATCTGGTAGAAAACCGAATGACCCAGGTTATCGTCCTTCATGATGGTCTGTAAAGAAGGATACCGCATGCATTCCGGAGGCTTGACGCCGGCAATTTCCAGTATGGTTGTAGGCAGGTTGATAAGACTTACCAGCTTATTGCAGCGTATTCCCCCCCTGAATTCGCCTCCGTGAATGACCAGCGGTACCCTGAGGCAGCTGTCGTAGAAGTTGCGTTTATACTCGCCATCCTGTGTCCTGAAATGGCAGCCGTGATCCGATGCGAAAATGATGATGGTATCTTCGTAAAGCCCCTTTTCCTTCAGTGTTCTGATGAGCTTCCCGAGATTATCATCAAGGCTTCTGCATGCCCCAAGATAGTCTGGATAGTTGTCCTTCCAGTCACCTTCGTACTTTCCATGCAGCAGATCCTCCGGAACCTTGTAGTCCTTGAAGCGTTCCTTTGAACCGTCGGGACCTTCGAATCTGTCATGATCGTTCTGATGGTGAGGCTCTAAATGGGACAGCATGAGAAAGAATGGCTTATCGCTTTTCTTATTCTGAAGGTAGTGAACGGCAAAATCGGTTACACAGTCCACACGATACCCGATAAACTCCATTTTTTTATTGTTCACACAATCATAGAGGTATCCGTCATATCCGTGTGAACAAAGCTCATTTGTATCGCATGCCACAACGTAATCCCTGTATCCGCCCATTCTTTCAAGCGGTATATACGAGGTCTCGTAATGGATTTCTTTCGTGAAATCGCTCGCCAAATGCCATTTTCCAACATAAGCAGTCTCATATCCGGCCTTTCGCAGTTCCTTGGCAATGGTTACCTCATCGTAATCCAAACCGATGCCATTTACATAACAACCGGTTTCCGTCGGGTATCTTCCAGTCTGGAGGCAGGCTCTCGCCGGCCCGCAAACCGGTTGCGGCGTGAATGCATTTTCAAACAGGACACCGTCTTTCGCAAGCTCATCCAGTACCGGCGACACATCAAGCTCCTGTCCATAGCACCCAAGGGTGTCTGCACGCTGCTGATCAGTAAAATAAAAGATTATGTTGTAACGTTTCTCACTCACTTCAGTCTCTCCTTTACGTAACATTTCTGACCAATAGAACTGAATGCTTATGAGAGATGCAACTGTAAAGCCTGTCTGTAAAAGGTTTTGTGTTTATGTACATAATAGCCGAAACCTCAATATCCTGTCATTATGTTATTGTTCGATTTTACACATACAATTACAACATTTACACATGTGTTTGCACCCACTAATGCTTGTACTGTCGGTTTATAATGGCTGCTTTAAAAATCTTTGCAAGCATTATGCTCTTCATATCGCTATTTACCGCATGATTTACAGTAAATTAGGTTCCGATAGTTAGTTTGCATTATTTGCAACAGCAAAAAATATGTTTTAAAATAATAAGCATATCGGTATGGTTATACCTTAATACGCTGGGTGGTGGGATAATGGCAACCATAAAGGATGTGGCAGAAGCTGCAGGTGTATCTGTAGCAACAGTCTCCAGGGCTTTTAAGCCCAATTCCAGGATTAACAGAGATACAAAAGAGACCATTTTGCGCATAGCAAAGCGAATGAATTATCAGCCGAAAAAATACAGGAGCCGCCAAGGCAACCTGTGCAAATTTTCCATGATAGGGGTTATAATCGCCTGCCACAATTACCCCTGGTTTAATCGTATCATGCGCGGTATCAACAGCGTTATGGAAGCCGAAGATATTACCCCGATAATCGCGGATACCAGTGAAAATCCCAACAAGGATATCATATGTCTCAACAAGATGAAAAACATTGTTCGTGGTCTGATTGTAGTGTCTTCCAGCGAATTGGACAACTACTGTACAAACTTTTTGTCCGAAATCAACGAAACCACACCCGTTGTAACAATGATACGCAATACCAATATCCCCAGAATTGACAGTATTAAAATCAACGGATTCCGTCCTACATACGATGCTATAAACCTGTTGATAGAAAACGGACACCGGCATATCGGCATCATTAACGGGCCAATGGTTTTCAAGCCCAGTTTCGATCGTTTTGCTGCCTACACGGAGGCGTTGAAGCGGCATAACATACCTATCAGGAACGAATATATCTGTTATTCCGACTTTAATGAGGATAATGCCTACAAACACGCCCTTGGCCTTATAAAGTCCAATCCTCGTCTAACCGCCATATTTGCGGCGAACACCGTCATTGCGAGAGGCTGCTTAAGAGCTTTTGAAAAATGCGGTTTGAAAGTTCCTGATGATATTGCTTTCATCTCATATGGCGACGATTTTTCTTTCGGACTCAACTCCATCGGCATTACGGTTGTTTCCGATCCGGATTATGATATTGGGGTGATGGCAGCCAAACTGCTTTTGCGAAGGATGAAACAGCCGCTTCATCGTAAGAACGACTCTCACGAACGCATTGAGGTCACGCCCCAAATCATTCTTCGCGGCTCGGAAGTATTTCCGAAAAACAAAAAACGTTCATAGGTCCGAATCGCTTCTGAGAAAAAGCCAAATCCGCCCAGGCGGCAAAAGCGGATTACCCCTTTACTCACCTGGGCTGGATACGGGTCTCGATCATTTATCAGGCTTGTACATGGTAACCATCCAACTTACAACTTCAGGCTCAACAAAGTCCGGGTCCTTGAAATACCTGCTCCAGAAGATCTTACCCGCTTTATGGTTCCTTTCCTCCGCTTTTTTGCCATTTTCAATCAGCCTGTTTGTCAAACGTTCCCTGTGGTCTGCATATTCCGGATTATCCGCGAGATTGCAGGTTTCAAGCGGATCATTTTTCAGATCAAACAGCTGGGTAACAGCGACCTTTTGGAATCGATACTCAATGAGCTTGAATCTTTCGTCCTTAATGGCCCTGACCTTATCACCGAAAGCTGCATAAATCTCCCGCCTCTGTTCGTACCCGCTGTTGCTGAACACACCGCTGAAGTCAATACCCTCTACGGTATCGGGAATTTCAATGCTACACAATGAACATAATGTAGGGAAGAGGTCGTACAGATAGTGATAACCATCATCACGCATACCCTTTGGAATTCCCGGGCCCGTCATGATTAGCGGTATACGAATGCCGTGTTCGTAACAGCTCTGCTTCCCCATCAGGCCATGGCGCCCCACCGCCAGTCCGTTATCGCTCGTAAAAACGATTATCGTGTTGTCATACAACCCTTTTTCCTTGAGAAGCCGGATCAGGTCGCCAACCCGGCTGTCTATGTGGGAAATCATGCCGAAATAATCCGCTATATGCCTTTTCACTGCATCTGCCTTTCGCGGGTATGCCTCAATTATCTCATCACGAACATCCTCGATTCCATAGCGGAAATGCTCGCCCGCAAAACACTCCAGCGGCATTTTGTCAGGATCATACATGCTTGCAAAAGGCTCCGGCATTGTCCGAGGATCATGGGGCGCCAAATATGATACATACATGAAGAATGGCTCATCGCTGTCGTAGTTTTTCAGCCAGTCAAGAGCTTTATCGGTGAACAGGTCGGTGGAATGGACGCCCATATTTATATGCGTCGCCCTGGTGTAGGTGGTTTTGTTGCTGAAGTACTGCCCTATACAGGCATTGTTTAACCTGTCATATTTGCCGTCCTTCCTGAATTCATACGTGGGGACATTCCAATGATCCCACATGCCTCCGAAGAAGATCTCATCGCCATCACTGAAGCTTCTGGCGTAGCTGTCGGTCCCATTATGCCATTTTCCAACGCCATAGGTAATATAACCGTTTTGGCGAAAAGTTTCACACATCAGGGCATGGTCAGATGGTATGGTTTTCCCATTCTCACTCAAACTGAACAGGCCTCTTCCGGTATGAATCATGGCCCTGCTGGGCATACACACTGCAGGTACAGTACCGCCGGGAATATGTGCATTGGTAAAAGCTGTTCCATCTTCGCACAGCGCGTCAAGTGATGGAGTTTGGATGTGACTGTTGCCTAATGCGTGTATGGTATCATACCTCTGGTCATCAGTCAGAATAAACAGTACATTGGGACGGTTATTCATCCCATCATCCCCCCCCTCGAGATCCAAACCATTTTTTCTCATGCTTATTGAAAAGCGTCAACCGCCGCTCCTCCTTTAAGCGATTCTTAATCCGGCTTACAGCTGTATCTCTCACATAAGCTAATTATAACAACGGCTTAGATAGGAAGTATGGTGAATTTGTCAGGACTTACCGCAGCATTTACACTGATTTACACCACCAATTATGAGTATGCCGGCTCAATGGCAGCGTGATAGCTTTGTAAAAATATGCTGTACCATGGGACTGGAAAGGGAAATCTCAAGGACCAAATCTTCAGCGGCCCTGATGCAGCAGCATGGCAGCATGCCTGAGTTTTGGAACGGCATAATCAAAAAACGCCTTCCATGCGTCGCAGTAATAATTTATGCAGCCATTATCCATTAATCTGTCCCGTCGGCATCCGTTGCGGCAGATGGGCAAATGAACGCAGGCTTTACATTTTTCTGGGATTATCAGTGAATCCTCAATAAAGCGCCGCGCTTTCTCAGACTGTCTCATTTCATCGAGAGTTTCTTTTCCTAAAGTCCCCAAACGCCATTGATCAAAAACATAGTAGTCACAAGGGTAGACCCCGCCGTCTCCTTCCACAACATATTGAATGGTGCAATGCCCAACCATGCTGCACAACTCGGGCTGTCTTCCGCACACAAGAGCTATAAGGTTATCTATGTGCCGAATGCTGATATATTCACCATTAGTTAAATCTCTGTACCATAAATCAAATAGCCGTATCAGGAATTGACCGAATTCATCTGCCCCGAGGCTATAATCAGCCGTTCCGCGTTCACTTTCCAATGGTTCAAGACAGGGAATAAACTGCAGGTATCGGAACCCCTGCCTTTTGAAAAAGTTGTATATTTTCTCAATGCTCCTGGCTCCCCGGCCTGTAATCACACATAGTATATTAAATTCAACACCATGCTTTACCATGATTCTTGCAGCCTTCATCACCCTGTTAAACGAATCTTTGCCATCCTTCGTGGTGCGGTTCATATTATGGATCTCTTCCGGCCCATCGATGGACAAGCCTACAAGAAAACGATTTTGGGCCAGGAATTCTGCCCATTCATCATCAATTAGCATCCCGTTGGTTTGAATAGCATTGTGAACCTTTAGTTTCTTCCTGTTATATTTTTTTTGGAACTCTAATAATTGCCTGAAAAAATCAAGTCCCCGCAGGGTGGGTTCTCCCCCCTGAAAACCAAAGGAACAATAACCTTCGGCGGTTTCCATCACTTCCTTAACAATCATCTCAAGATTTTCAACACTGAGCATTCCCTGAAATGCATTTAACCTGTTATTTGCTATGGCGTGGTAGAAACAGTATTTACAATTCATGTTGCACGCTGATGATGCGGGCTTGATCAGCAAACTGATTGGCGGCATATGTAACCCTTCCTTTTATCCATACGGTATACATCTCAGTATAGCCCATACAATTCATGCGCTCAAGGTTGCTATAGCTATAAAAGTCTTCCAGACATATATTCAATGGCACATAATGATGAATGGAAAACCTGTGCGATAAATTATTAGAGGACGGTTCATCCGTCCCCTCAATTCCTGCAGTTGTCAAAATCTATCACCGCCCCCTGGTCTTTGAGAGTTTTCACCAGGAGCGGTATATCCATTTTGCTCATGGCAAGGTCTTTTTGCACGGCGATTGCGGCCGCGGTGCCCGCGGCCTGGCCCATGGCCATGCAGACCGCCATGACCCGTACGGTTCCGAAGGCGGCTTCATCGGCGCACACGGTGCGGCCGGCGGTAATTATGTTCTTGCTGTTGTAAGGCACCATTATCCCATAGGGAATATTGTATTCCTGCTCAAGTACCACCAGTTCCTGGTCTGTGCTGTCGGGCTTATGTATGTCAATTACATGGGCTCCCTTGGCTATGGTATCCGGGAACGGTTTTGGATTTATAACATCGTCCGCCGTTAGCTGGTACATGCCCACAATATGGTAGGTTTCACGTACACCTGTCTGCACGCCGGATTTAAGTATCCTGCAGTTCCTGAACTCGGGGAAGTTCTCCCTCATGATCTCCACTACCCTGAACAGTTTATCACGCAGGCTGCACTCGGTTTTCGTGAACTGCTCCGGAAAACTGGCATCGGTAGCCTCACGCAGGAGATTGATGCTCACTGTGCCCTCGTTAAAGCCCTTGCTGATCCATGGTCCTCCAAACAGGGGCATTTCGCCCTTACGGTTCAGTTCGCTCAGCCGGTTCCTGATTCTATGGCTGACGGGCAGCTGGTCATTCACGGCATCGTTGAACAGGCCTTGTTCCTCAAGGGCTTTGGTGTCAACCCCGCTGAGCTGGAACCATAGGGTGGCGGGCTGCAGGGTTGCTTCCTTTACAGCCTTGTATCCCGCGGCGCGCACTACATCCGCGTCTCCTGTACAGTCAACAAACACCTTGCCCCTGTATGCCACACGCCCGGCCTTGTTTTGGACGATAACATGGCTGATATGCCCGTCGGTTGTGATGCAGCCGGCAAAAAACGAATGGTACAGCAGCGTTACGCCGCTTTCCAGGAGCATGCGCTGGGCAGCCAGCTTGAAAACCTCGTCATCTATAGGATAATTTCCGCTTTCAAAGGTGATGTCCGCCCCTCCGAGCCTGCCTGCGCGCTCCATCAGCTCATAGGGCATACCGTCTATGATGCGTTTTCCGTTCTTGTAGAATTCACTGACAGGAGTGACCAGCGCAGCGGTTGCCATGCCGCCCACAAACCCATACCTTTCAATGAGGAGGGTTTTAGCCCCATTTCTTGCCGCTGCCACGGCGGCAATGATACCGGCTGGCCCTCCGCCGCACACGATAACATCGTAGCTGTCGGCAACCGGGGTCTTTCTTTGCTGCTCAAAAACAAACATATCGTACCTCTCATGTATAAGATCATTATGTCGCTGTAGGGCGCCGGAAAGGCCGCCCGCCAGCCCCTGGCCCGGATTGTGCCCTGCATTTCATATCCCTTCCATCGCTTATCCGGGCTGTTTTTCAACCCGGGCCGGGGCGGCTGAAGCTCTATATGCAGGTAAAGGCACCATCAATGACAAAGTCGGACCCCGTGGTGAACTGGCTGGCATCGCCGGCAAGATACACGGCTATGGCCTGAAGTTCCTCTGGTTTGCCCAGACGGTGCAGGGGCGACATCTCCTCCCACTTCTCGATCAGCGGCTTGAGGCTCGGGGAATTCATGATCAGATCGGTGCCGATATAACCCGGGCTGATGCAGTTCACCCTTACACCCTTCATGGCCCATTCCACCGCAAGGGACTTTGTCAATTGGATGACGCCCGCCTTTGAGGCGTTGTAGGCGCACTGGGGCTGCGGGACATTAACGATATGTGCCGACATGGAAGCCGTATTGATAATTGATCCGCCTCCCTGCCTTATCATAACCTTCCCTGCGGCCTGGGCTGTCAGGAATACCCCGGTCAGGTTTATGTCTATTACCTTTTTCCATTGCTCAAAGGTCATCTCTTCTGCCGGGGCGTTGATGCAGATGCCCGCGTTGCAGAAGGCCGCGTCTATCCTGTCAAACTGCTCGAGGATAGTCTCTATCATCTCGTCAACCTCCTGCGGATTGGTTACATCCGCCTTGACAGCGATCGTCCTGCGGCCTGTATCTTCGGCTATTCTCTGCGCGGTCTTTTTCGCTTCCTCGATGTCAATGTCAACTATGGCCACATCCGCTCCTGCTTCGGCCACAGCGTAAGCTATGCTCTTGCCTATGCCTCTTGCGCCGCCCGTGACAAAGATCTTCTTCCCGTCAAGGCGCATCTTCTCCATAATTCCCATGTTATTTCCTCCTCGCTGCTGCACCGGCACGTCCGGTAAATAATAAACTATTCCCTTTCATTCCGGTCCATAAAGGATCACGGCAATATTAATCAGCCAAACAGGTCAATGCCGCGGTCCAGCAGGACTTTCTGAACCTCCTTATAGCCGACATCGCGGGGATTGATCCCCTTCTTTGCCGCCAAGGCGGCTGCCACGCCCGACGCCTCGCCTATTGCCATGCATATTGACATGACCCTGTAGGAGGCATGGGCCCTGTGGGTGCCTGAAATACATCTTCCCGAGAGGACCAGGCCGTCGATCCGTTTCGGTATAAGGCACCTGAGCGGAATATCGTACGGTGTTACTTCCTCTGGCACGCCTTCTGCCTGGGCGCTGCCCGTGGGGTTATGGATATCAACGATAAAGCTTGCCTTATGGACCACCGCATCGTCAAACCTGCGCCCCGTGCGAAGGTCGCTATCCTCAAGGATGTACTCGCCGATGAACCTTCGCGTTTCCCTTACTCCCAGCGTTTCGGCAGTGCTTTTCACATAACAGTTCTGGTAGCCGTCAACGAACCTGCGAAGGAATTCAACAACCATGTCTATCTGGTTGCGGAGGTCTACCTCGGCCTTCGCCACATCCTCGCTGTTTACGGCGAAGATGCCGTTCGCCTGGGTGGTGTTGACGACGCGTTCACCGGGAACCTTTGTACGGAACAGCCGTACCGATGCCGCGTTCGGCGGAAGATACCCTTCCTTGCAGAGCCTGGTGGTATAATCAAGGAATCTTTCGCCCTTATACCGGACATGGTCCACCTCGCCGATGCATGTCAGGGCGTCCTCTTCAACCCCATGCAGGGTAAACATCAGCGTAACCGGCTGGACCAGCGAATCGCCGTCGCGGCCCATCTGGTATTCCGCGCCTGCATAATAGGCCACGTCCCCGTCACCGGAAGCGTCGACGAAGGTTTTGGCACGGAGAACCTTAAGCCCGGTCTTTCCGGAAACTACTACTCCGTCCACCCGGTTGCCGTCCATGATCACGTCAACCACCGGAGTCTGCAGGTATATGCTGACGCCCGCTTCGTGGGCAAAGTCCGCCAGTACGCGCTTGGCCTTTTCAAAATCGTGGCACTGCTGGGTGGCGCCTATCTCATCGCAGCCCGGCACCCCGAGGCGTTCTACCAGTTCATCCCTCATGGTGCCCTTTGAAACGCTGCCCAGGATGGGGGCTACAGCGCCGACCGTCAGGTTTCCGCCCAATACGCCGTAACGCTCCACCAGGGCGGTCCTGGCGCCCATACGCGCCGCTGAAACAGCAGCGCAGATTCCGGAAGGGCCTGAACCCACAACCACGACATCGTACTGATCTTTTACCTGTAATTCTTTCCGGTAGGATACTGTCTCTATACTCATTTCACGCTGCTCCTTTTATTTATGAAGGCGGGAGGCGGGGGGGCGGATTTCTCAGGAATAGCTTCGCAACCCTTCTTATACTCCAACCCCCTGCTTCACAATTATTTCATCCATGGTTTGTCATTGCGCCCGGAATGGAATGGAGTGTGGGATTTCTTTGTCGCCTTGTTTCATGCAATGACACCAATATATACGCCTCCCCGCAATGACATGCAGTAATTAATCTCCAAGAAAAGCTCCCTGTTCCTTCAGGGTTTCACGAAGGCCTTTCACATCTACATCAGCCGGGGTCCTGCCATCCTTTATGGCAAGGGCTGCCGCGGTGCCGGCCGCCTGTCCGAATACGATGCAGCACGGGATCATGCGTATGGCGGCGCCTGCCCTGGCATCGGCCGAGATCGCACGTCCTGCCACCAGCAGGTTGCTGACGCCCTTTGGTACGAGGCATGGGTACGGAACCCCGAAATAGGGACCATTTTCAAGGGTAAAGTATGTTCCGCCCGGATCATTCCTGTTATGGGTATCCATGTTGGTGGCCATCACCGCGATGGTGTCGTCCGTAACGCGGCAATTGATCACATCATCGGCCGTAAGCCTGTACAAGCCTTCAATATGCCTCGTCTCACGGATTCCTATGGTGGAGGCGGTTCCCATGAACTTGGCGTTCTCAAATCCAGCGGCGTACTTTTTCAGAAAGTCAAAGACCTTGTGGACCTGTTTCATACCTTCCAGTTCTGCCCTGGTCAGGTCCTCGGCTTTTGTACCGTCCACATCCAGGATACGTGTTACATTCAGGCGGTATTCGCCGGGTTCAGGGCTCTCAAACAGGCATACCTCAGCGCGTGGAACATCCCATTCATCCTGCTTCTCCCTGATGAGCCAACTGAATGGGCCATAGAAAGGCTTGATTTCATGCTCGTGTTCCTTAATGTGTGCCGCCAGCCTTTCGCTATCCACGTTGCAAACACGGAAGAACAGCGTGGCGGGCTGCATGTTGCCATCCTCCACCCTGCCCAGTTCATACCTGACGCCCGATCTTGCGGCAACATCAGCGTCACCGGTACAGTCTATGATTATTTTGGCCCTGATTACCGACATACCGTCCTTGTTGGCAATAATGACTCCGGCTATCCTGTCGCCTTCCTTAAGCACATCCACGAATTGAGTGTGCAGCAGAAGCTCCGCTCCCGATTCCAGGATCATTTCTGTGGCGACAAGTTTGAATGTCTCATGGTCAAAGGGTCCCACATGGTCATGGCCGATTATGTAAAACCCTGCCCGTGAGCTTCCCGATCTCACTTCACTGGGATGGATGGCTCCTCCCCTTTCTATCATGCGGTCTACAATCTCTTCGAATATACCTTTAATGATCTGCTTTTCACTCTTTGCGTCATATACGGTCATAAATGGCCCGACAAGGCCGTTGGTTGCCATGCCGCCCACGCATCCCGCGCTGTCAAACACAAAGGTTTTGGCTCCATTCCTTGCCGCGCAGACTGCCGCGCCGATTCCCGCGGGTCCCGCTCCCACCACCAGTACATCCACGTCGCGATATACCGGCAGTTCTTTTGAATACTTAACTGTGCTCATAATTATTCCCCCGCCTTTTATCAGCCTCACCCGTTACCAAAGCGTATATTTCAAACGGGTACCCGAATACATTGATAACTTCTTATGAATAACCTCACCCGTTATAGAAATCAGAGATTTCGAACGGATACCTTGGAGCATCGATACTCCGTATTAAGAATTTGCAGCAGTCCCGTCCGGGGGACTGCTGCAATCGGCAGAACTATGAAGTTATACATTATTTGCCATAGAAGTCGTCATACCAGGCCTGCATTTCTGCCCTGACCTTTTCGCCGCCGTTGTTCTGCCAGTCTTTCATGAAGGTGTTAAGGTCATTCAGGGACTTGGTTCCGGCCATCAGCTGGAGTATGAAATCGCTGGTGCTCTTGAACAGCGACTGGTTGTACTTGGAATAGTTCTCCAGCGAAGGCATGAATGCGAAGGTATTGGGTACGAAGATTTCAGGTGTATGTTTGTTGGCGTAGTTGGTCACTGCATCGAAGGGTTCCCACATAGCCTGGCTCTTGCGGACACGTGACGGCCACTGCTTGGCAAATGCTGCCTCATCGGTGCTGTTCAGGTACCAGTAGGAGTTACCGCGCTCTTCGGCAAAGATCGGGTTGATCGGGTTGATCTCGCCGTTCTCGTCATAGGTGAAGTGTGTGCCTTCAACACCTATGTTGAGGTAAAGCTGGTTCTGCTGCTTGATGTTGATCCAGTTGATGACATGCTCCGGATTCTTGGCGTTCTTCAGGATACAGGTCACCTGGTTGATAGCCTCTGTCCTCATGTACTTGCAGGTACCGTCAGATCCTTTCAGGGCACCGATGTATCCAAAGTCGCTCCAGTCGAGCCCGAGGGTGTCCATCATAACCGGGGTGGTAACAAGGGTGCCGGTACGGTTGGAGCATGCTATGATGGCCTTGCCCGAAGACAGCTTCTCGTTAACGGTCGTCGTGTTGTTTACAGCCCAGTCACGGTCAAGGAGCCCCTCTCTCATAAGCTTCTGCATGAACTCGATCATCTTCGGGAAGTTCTCATGCTCGGTCATGTAGATAACCTTTCCGTTGTCATCCACCATCCAGTCGTTATAGATTCCGAAAGCGGATGTAATGGTCTGCGGAATATCCCAGCTGACGCCTGCGCCAGCCTCGGATGCCTGACGGAATGGACCGGTGAATATGATGTACTGGTCGCCATAGTATGCTTTCAGGGTCTTGAGTGTATTGTAGAACTCGTCAATTGTTTCGGGAAGCTTATTGATGCCGGCTTTTTTCAGAAGGTCCATGCGAGCAACCATGAAGGTTGTGATCTCCTGAGGATGGGGATATTTGTACGGAATACCGTAGATCTGGCCGTCCGAGCCGGTCATAGCCTTCCACGAATCCTCGCTGACACCTTTGAGGATATCCTGCCCGTAGGTGTTCAGAAGATCGGTCAGAGGCATCAGGGCTCCCTGTGCCAGCAGGGTCTGGAACTGGGACGGGCTTACCTGCATGACATCATAGTCAGCGCCGGACGAAACGTCCATCAGCAGCTTCTCGTCCGCGTTCTCGGCCGGAAGTACATGGTACTCCACCTTATATCCCGTGGTTTCCTCATAGACCTTAGCCATGGGATCAGTATTGGGATCAAAGCTTACATTGTAACCCAGATACTTCAGTACCGGTTTTGGGCCATCCAGCGGGTTCTTCTGGTCGCCGCCGCCGGAAGTGTTGCCAGTATTGCCGGTCTGTGAAGACTGTGAAGGCGCAGGCGTTGTAGCGGTCTGATTGCCACCGCATCCAGCCAGAGCGAACATAGCCATCACGGCTACCAACAGCAATGCAAGAATTTTTTTCATTGATGTATCCCTTCCTTTTCTTTATTTTTACCGGTTGCCCGGCAATGTCGCAATCTATTCAGCCTTTAACTGATCCAATGGTGATGCCATGGATCATAAACCGCTGAACGAACGGATACATGGCAACAATAGGTATCAGTGAAAGCACGACTACCGCTGCTATGATTCCGTCGATGGAGACATTGGTGTAGTTGCCTATAACCAGGCGTTCCACCAGGGTCTGGGTGTTGTTGATGGTATTGTAGATAAAGACCTGCAGGGTCTGCATTGTGGTGCTGGTGGTGTACATCGTGGCGTGGAAATAGTTGTTCCAGTAGTTGACGGCATACAGCAGGGACACTGTGGCCAGCACGGGTTTAGACATGGGACACACGATGGACACCAGTATTCTCAGGTCGCTGGCGCCGTCTATCCGCGCCGATTCCTCCACGCTCTCAGGCAGCCCCTCAAAATAGTTCTTCACCACGAACATATTGAAATGGACTATAAAGAACGGAAGTATCAGGGCAAAATACGTATCGATGATTCCCAGTGTCCGTACCACCATGTATGCCGGGACAATCCCTCCGAAGAACACCATGCTGACGATATAGGCCATGATAAATATCTTGCGGCCCTTGAAACCGGGCTTTGACAGCGGATAGGCCGTACCTATTGTCACAAGCATGCTGACGACCGTGCCAACACCGGTAACAATCAGCGAGTTCTTCATGGCATTCAGGAAAGGTGTTTCTTCAAGCACATACTTCATGGTTTCAAACTGCGGCTTGACGGGCCAGAACAGGACCTTCCCTGCAGTAACCGCCGAGGCGCTGCTGAATGACTTGGACACCACGTGCAGTATCGGAAGTATTGAGCACAGGGCCAGGAAGCCCATGAATATATAGGATACCGCCATAATGACCTTTTCGCTTTTGGAGAGAGCTATTTTATTGGTTATTTGTTTCTCTTTTGATCGCATTTTTTCACCCCATA
>JAAXZX010000128.1 GCA_012719645.1 Clostridiaceae bacterium | reverse complement strand
GGTTTGCCATAAAACCCCGTTCCGGGTGAAAGGAACAGGAACATGGGAGAATGGAGTCTCCCAATAATATTCATCAAGGAGGATGATTTTATGATTATCAACCACAACATTTCCGCTCTTAACACCTATCGCCAGTTATCCATCAACGTAACAGCAGGCAACCGTTCGCTGGAGAAGCTGTCTTCCGGCTACAGGATCAACCGCGCCGGTGACGACGCCGCAGGCCTTGCCATCAGCGAGAAGATGAGAGGCCAGATCAGGGGTCTGAACATGGCTTCCAAGAACGCCCAGGACGGCATTTCCCTTATCCAGACCGCTGAGGGCGCCCTCAACGAGACCCACAGCATACTGCAGCGCATGAGGGAGCTCGCCGTACAGGCTGCCAACGGCACCAACACCGACGCCGACCGCGCCGAGATCCAGAAGGAGATCGAACAGCTGAAGTCCGAGATCGACCGCATCTCCACCGACACCGAGTTCAACACCATGAAGCTCCTGGACGGTTCTCTCTCCAACAAGGTCACGATTGATGATAATAACAATACTGCAAAACTCACTGCGGTTACAGCTATAAGCGACAACCTGTTAGAAGGAGACTACACCATAGAAATCAGCGATAGCGGTGTTGCAGCTACTATATTGGCTGGAGCAGATGATAATACTACTGGGGCTGATGATATCGATATTACAGGCACAGTGGCTATGGGTAACTACAGACTTGAGGTAGCAGATCTCGGATCAAACACATTCGATCTTACTCTCTATTTCAATGACAACATTGTAGCCCAAGCCTTAAATCAAACACTTACAGCAGATGCGTCTAATCCGGCTGAAATTGAACTTGGCGGTTTTCAGTTCCAATGGGAATTTATTGATGCTTCCACCGCCGCAGTATCAAATGGTGTTTTAAATTTCTCGGTAACAGCAGACTTTGAAGCTGATGTTCAGAATTCCGCTGGTGATTCTATTGGCAGCATTACTGTAACAGGCAACATCACCGGCAATGTTAATGTTGGTGGATTCAATATCAGCTTTGACAGCAGTTTGGCGGATGGCTCAACTGATGTTACATTCGAAACCAAGGCTGTTGCCTTCCAGATCGGGGCCAACAAGGATCAAACCACCAAGCTGTCCATCAACGCCATGTCATCCAAGGCACTGGGCGTGGACGGCATAGACCTGTCAACAGCCGCAAGCGCCAGTCAGGCTATCGACACCATCGACGGTGCTATTCAATTGGTATCCGGCGAGCGCGCCAAACTCGGTGCTATCCAGAACCGTCTGGACCACACCATCAACAACCTGGGTACCTCCGCAGAGAACCTGACCGCTGCCGAAAGCCGTATCCGCGATGTGGACATGGCAAAGGAAATGATGGAATTCTACAAGAATTCGATCCTGCAGCAGGCAGCACAGGCAATGCTTGCCCAGGCCAACCAGTTGCCGCAGGGCGTTCTGCAGCTTCTCAGGTAATATCGAAAATCGACCGGCGCAAATACAAAGAACCGGAAACTTCCGGTTCTTTTTTATGCCTTTTTTGCTTTTGTCCCTGTACTGCAGTCCTTACCTCCTGATCTTATCACGGCCTGCCGAGAGCATGTCGTGACAAAAAAAGAGGTAATAAAGAATCAGTTTTTGCCGCCGCCTTCCTTATCCTCCGCCCCATTTTCTGTATGCTTTTTCAGTTTCGCAATTCCGGCAAGGGAGTTCATGGTGGCCAACCGGTTCTCCCTTATGATCTCCTCATAGATCTCCTTGCGGTGGACGGCTATGCTCTTTGGGGCCTTGATCCCCAAACGCACCTGGTCTCCCTGGATATCGATGAGGGATACTTCTATATCATGGCCAATCATGACCGACTGGCCTTTTTTCCTTGTCAGCACCAACATATTGCTCTACCCCTTAATTCCGCGGCGGCTTTTTTATTCAGGAGCGGTTGAGGTAATACCGGATGGGCAGGGATTCATTCTGCTGGAGTATCTGTTTTCCCAGCTTCTTGTCCACATTGATGATAACCGGCGCTTTCAGGTTCACCCTGATGTCCTTGGGGTCTTCGGGAATAACCGCAATTGCGAGGGTCAGCACCGTATCGGGGCTGGTTATGCCCAAAAGCTCAAGATCATCGTCCTCAATATGTACCTCGTAACCATTATATATTACAAACGGGTCGGTGACAATAAAACTGATCTCCGGCCTGTCAACGCTCTGCAGCAGGAAAAAATTCACGAAGTCTTCCCCTATGCTCAAAAGGGTGAACCTCTTAAGTTCCTCAAAGCCCGGAATGCCCTCCGGAAAGGTCATGATGTCGTCATCGCTGATTTCAATCCTGCCAAAATACTCTGTTTCGATATACATGGCATTACCTCCAAATTATGCCCCAATAAGATATACACGGGTTACCTGAGATAATCAACCAGGGATTGCTGTATAACCTTTGCGCTTGTGGCGAGAGAGGCCTGGTACACGCTCATCTCGTTGCTCAGGTTCATGATGGCCTCAGCCATATCCACATCCTCGTTGAGGCTCATAAGCCTTGTAAAGTTCACAAAGTCGTCGTCCAGCCGGTTGCTGGAAAGATCCACACGGTTCATCCTGGCGCCCAGGCCGGCCCGGACCCTGAGCAGATTCTCCACTTCTGTATCTATCGAACCAAGCAGCGATGAGATCTGTTCATGGTCGCCATCTTCCATTGCCTGAATTACATCGCTTAACGTTTTGATAAGCCTGCTCTCGTCTCCCGCTGCGGCAGGATCCCCTCCGTGGAACAGATCGCTGCCGGGAACATTCACGTTTATATCATCCCCAATTCCGATCTCAAAATTGATCTTTTCGTCATTGGTGATATTGATGTTGAAGTTCCCGTTTTCATCCAGCAAAGGTTTATCGGTTTTATAGCCGGAGAATATGTAGCGCCCGGCATAGGTGGTGTTGGCCAGGTGGATAAGCTGTGTCTTCAGTTCCTCTGCCTCTGTGCGAATCTTGTCTATATCATCTGGTGTATTGGTGCCGTTTGCGGCCTGTGCCGAAATCTCCCTGAACCGGTGGATCACTTCGCCTATCTGGGCCAGGGTGGCTTCGGTTATTTCCATCCAGGAGGTGGCATCATCGGCATTCCTCCTGTATTGCATTATCTCGGCCACATCGGTCCTGAGCTTCAGGGCCT
>JAAXZX010000127.1 GCA_012719645.1 Clostridiaceae bacterium | reverse complement strand
GGTTTGCCATAAAACCCCGTTCCGGGTGAAAGGAACAGGAACATGGGAGAATGGAGTCTCCCAATAATATTCATCAAGGAGGATGATTTTATGATTATCAACCACAACATTTCCGCTCTTAACACCTATCGCCAGTTATCCGTAAACAACACCGCCACGAGCAAATCCCTTGAGAAGCTTTCGTCCGGTTACCGCATCAACCGCGCGGGCGACGACGCGGCCGGCCTTGCCATCAGCGAGAAGATGAGGAGCCAGATCAGGGGTCTCAACCAGGCAATCCGCAACGCCCAGGACGGCATATCGCTGATCCAGACGGCTGAAGGCGCGCTTACCGAGACCCACAGCATGCTGCAGCGCATCAGGGAACTCGCGGTGCAGGCGGCCAACGGCACCAATACTCCCAGTGACCTGGAGGAGATCCAGAAGGAGATCGACCAGCTCAAGGACGAAATCGACAGGATCGCGCAGAAGACCGAGTTCAACACCAAGACCCTGTTGGATGGTTCCCTGGGCGTGAAGGTGGTTACCGCAGCCGGCTATCATGATGTCGATGAGTTGGCAGAGGCTGGTATCAGCTTTTATGTATCTGGCGTAAAGGCTGGCGAAACCTTTTCCTTTACACTCGACGGCACAAACCTTACTGTTTCAAATAGCAGCGGCGTCTCCCAGACCATAAATGTGGGATCTGCCACTGTCACAGAAGGTACCACCCTAAAATATGAAGCAGTAGGGCTGACAATCTCGTTCACAGAGAATGTGAACCTGGCGGGTACTCTCTATGTTGATACTTCAGAAGATCCTGCGGCTAATGTTACTCTTGCCGACAGGCAGATTATAACGGACGGTTCCGATGTCGTCTTCCAGATCGGGCCCAACGCGGATACCAACATGTCCATCAGCATCGCCAGCATGATGGCTGAGGACCTGGGTACAGGCACAGGGACGACCGTTCAAAATATCAGGCAGATCGACGTAACCGAGAATGGCGCGGGCTTCGACATCAACATCCAGGTAATCGACCAGGCCATCGCCCAGGTATCGGCGCAGCGCTCCCAGCTCGGCGCGTACCAGAACCGCCTCGAGCACACCATCAACAACCTGGGCGCTTCCGCCGAGAACCTGACCGCTGCCGAGAGCCGTATCCGCGACGTGGACATGGCAAAAGAAATGATGGAGTTCACCAAGAACATCATCCTGCAGCAGGCGGCTCAGGCCATGCTGGCCCAGGCCAACCAGCAGCCGCAGAGCGTACTGCAGCTGCTCAGGTAAGCTTTCAGTTCGACCGGCGCAAATACAAAGAACCGGAATTCTTCCGGTTCTTTTTTATTGGTCCTGTAACAGCGGTTATATTTATAATGGTTAAAGTTTTTTTATGACTCTCCCGATATTAGTGGCAGGAAGAAAAATATCAAGGGGATTGATACCATGATTATCAATCATAACATTGCGGCCCTTAACACCTATCGCCAGCTTTCTGTCAACAACACGGCGACCAGCAAATCCCTTGAGAAACTTTCGTCCGGCTACCGTATAAACCGCGCGGGCGACGATGCGGCCGGCCTTGCCATCAGCGAGAAGATGAGGAGCCAGATCAGGGGTCTCAACCAGGCAATCCGCAACGCCCAGGACGGCATATCGCTGATCCAGACAGCTGAAGGCGCGCTTACCGAGACCCACAGCATGCTGCAGCGCATGCGGGAACTCGCGGTGCAGGCGGCCAACGGCACAAATACCGACGCCGACCTTGAAGAGATCCAGAAGGAAATAGACCAGCTAATAGAGGAAATAGACAGGATCGCGAGGAAGACCGAGTTCAACACCAAGACACTATTGGATGGCTCCCTGGGCGTAAAGGCTGACGACGGCAGTGTTACTATCGCCGACCTTGCCAGGAAAGGAATCCATGTTTCGGTATCGGGAATCAAGGCGGGAGAGACCTTAACGTTCACAGTCGACGAAGATGATGACACCATCACGGTTAATGCGGATAAAATGGGCGTTTCCCAGACCATCAATCTGGATGATGTCACCCAGGTTCCCGCAGGTACTACCATCAGGTTTGACGCGATCGGGCTGACAATGACCATTACCGAGGGCGTAGTGGGCCAGGACCCGGATTCCGGTGAAGATATCATAGGCGATATGATAAACCTGCTTGACAACCTTGACGGTGAGAATATCAAAACCATAGGCACCGAGGTCTTCTTCCAGATCGGCGCCAACCAGAATTCCAAGATCAGCATAAATATCGGCAGCATGCTGGCCGAAGATCTTGGAACGGACACAGGCACAAGCGTTGCCAATATCAAGGGTGTTGACGTGACCGTAAAAGGCGCGGGCTTCGACACTAACATCCTGGTCATCGACAAGGCCATTGCCCAGGTATCGGCACAGCGCTCCCAGCTTGGAGCGTACCAGAACCGCCTCGAGCACACCATCAACAACCTGGGTACCTCCGCAGAGAACCTGACCGCTGCCGAAAGCCGTATCCGCGACGTGGACATGGCCAAGGAGATGATGGAGTTCACCAAGAATGTCATTCTCCAGCAGGCGGCACAAACCATGCTGGCCCATGCCAACCAGCAGCCCCAGAGCGTGCTTGATCTGCTCAGGTGATTTGAAATAAAGCTTACGCAAATACAAAGAACCGGAAAACATCCGGTTCTTTCTTATGCTCATTTTGTGTCAAGCCTCTTTATGTCGGCCTGGCTTCATGTTCTTATGCCGGCATCACGGGAGAATGTCATGACGGCCATGAAAACGTCTGAAAACATCATTCCTGGCTTTTCCTGTCCACGTCTTCCGTCCCGTTTTCGCGGCGCCGGATTTTCAGCAACTCTATTCCCGCGGCAGAACTTATCGTGGCCAGTTGGTTTTCCCTTATGATCTCCTCATAGATCTCCTTGCGGTGGACGGCAATGCTCTTGGGAGCCCTGATTCCCAAGCGCACCTGGTCTCCCTGGATATCGATGAGGGATACTTCTATATCATGGCCAATCATGACCGACTGGCCTTTTTTCCTTGTCAGAACCAACATACTGATCTACCCCTTAATTCCGCGGCGGCGCGCTTGTCTATGAACGGTTGATGTAATACCGAATGGGCAGGGATTCGTCCTGCAGGAGAACCTGCTTGCCCAGTTTCTTTTCCAGGTTGATGATAACCGGCGCCTTGAGGTTCACCCGTATTTCCTTCGGATCTTCGGATACGACCATAATGGCAAGGGCCAGTACGGTTTCCGGCTTTGTGATCTCCAAAAGCTCGAGATCATTGTCGGGAATATTAACCTCGTAACCATTATATATGACAAACGGGTCGGTGACAACAAAACAAATCTCCGGCCTTTCCACGCTCTGTAGCCAGAATAAATTCGACAGGTCCTCACCCATATCGATCAGGGTGAATTTCCGAAGCTCCTCGAAACCCGGGATGCCTTCGGGGAAGGTTATTATGCTGTCGTCACCGATTTCTATCCTTCCAAAGTATTCGGTATCGATATACATGGCAGTACCTCCAAACCTATGACCCATAAGCTTTACGGCGGGCTATCTAAGGTAGTCAACCAGGGATTGCTGGATGACCCTGGCGCTCGTTGCGAGCGAAGCCTGGTACACGTTCATCTCGTTGTTCAGGTTCATGATGGCCTCAGCCATATCCACGTCCTCGTTGAGGCTCATGAGCCTTGTGAAGTTTACAAAGTCGTCGTCCAGGCGGTTGCTGGTAAGCTCCACGCGGTTCATCCTGGCGCCCAGGCCTGCGCGAACCCTGAGCATGTTGTCGATCTCTACGTCTATCTCCCCGAGGAGGGACGAGATCTGGGCATGATCGCCCGCCTCCATCGCCGTTATCACCTTGTCGAAGGTGTCGACGAGGAAGCTCTTGTCGCCTGGTCCAGCCTCCGCCCCCCTGTGGAACAGGTCGCTCCCTGGCACATTGACGTTGATGTCGTCGCCGATCCCGACCTCAAACCTGATCTCTTCCGCGTTGGAAATTTCTATGTTAAAGACCCCGTTTTCGTCCATCAGAGGTTTATCGGTTTTATATCCGGAGAATATATGGCGGCCCGCATAGGTGGTGTTTGCCAGGTGGATAAGCTGGGTCCTGAGCTCCTTTGCCTCCGTGCATATCTTCTCTATGTCCTCGGTCGTGTTGGGGCCGTTTGCGGCCTGTACCGAAATCTCCCTGAACCGGTGGATCACTTCGCCTATCTGGGCCAGGGTGGCTTCGGTTATTTCCATCCAGGAGGTGGCATCATCGGCATTCCTCCTGTATTGCATTATCTCGGCCACATCGGTCCTGAGCTTCAGGGCCT
>JAAXZX010000126.1 GCA_012719645.1 Clostridiaceae bacterium | reverse complement strand
ATGCCCTGCTCGGGGTTTTTCAGATCCTGGTACCGGAACTTGGTGATCTGCGGGGCGATGTCTATGGCGCCCGCTTCCCTGTCGTAACGCGTGTTGAGCTTCACCTTGTAAATAAGGCCATTTTCAGCTACTTCCAAAAATGTGTCGGTCTTTCGGTCCACCAGGGCGGAAGCGTCAAATGCCCCCCATTCCCTGAAGGCCATAGGGTCACGGCCGAATATGGAGTACAGGGGCTTCTGGTCTATCAGGCTGAATATGTTGTATTTGAACTCGGTTAACCTGCCGCTGTTCTCATTGATCCCCATTCCCGTGTAGAGTATGGGATATCCCCTGGGATCCACCATCCCGGTGCCTTTCATGGGGAAACCGACCTCGATCTTGTCCCTGGTGGGCTTTCCGGTTTCCAGGTCGAGGAAGTAGATATTGCCGTCCATGGCAGGGTATATTACCTCCACCAGGTCCTTCTCCTTGAACTCGGGCTTTATGTTCATGATCTTTCTCTCTGCCTCGGGCCAATGGACGATCAGTGGCTGGCCAGTCCAGCCTGTTCCGGGCCAGTAGCTGCCCTCGGCCGTGATGGCTCCCAGGTCGTGGGTCCACACGATCTCCAGCTTCTTCTCCTTAACGTCCCTGGTTCCCCAGGCGGCCGTATCCCGGTAATGGTTGCCCCTGAATGCTGTAATGCCTTCCAGGGAGGAGTACTGGTCGGGAGAGCCGAAGTATATCTCGTAGTCAGGCTTATATTCAGCCAGCGGCGTGTTTAAACGGAATACCCAGTATTTGATCCTCTGGCCAAAAGCTTCAAACGCATATTCGGGATAAGCGTTGGGTCCGTCAAAAACCGCCGGTGTCTGCCATGAAACATCCAGGACCGCGGGATCGGTGCTTTCCTCGGGCATCGGATCGGGTGTGGGCCAGGGAGTGGGTTCAGGAGTCGGGGTAGGTTCATTGCCCACTGGTTGGTTTATTGTCCCCGGAGGGGCCGGGCTATTTTCTGCGGTCAATTTATCCCCGTTCCCGGAAAACCCGCCCTTTGCGATAAATATGATTGCGGCCGTGATAAGGGCCACCAGCAATATGAACATGGCAAACCTTGCCTTGTTGAGTCTTCTCCTTCTTCGATACCGGTACACTTTTATTCCTCCTGACCGTTATTCTTCCGGGACCGCTGCATACTCCTCCACAAAGTCATAGATCATCCTGGACAGTTCCGCTATCTTCCCGCAGGCTGTTCCAACGTCCACATCATCGGTCATCACCGAAAGGACATATGGATGGGACGCGAATACGATTCCCGCGTCATTGGCGGTACGGGTCTGGTTGCCGATCTTGTGCGCCACACGGACATCGCCGGGCAGCCGGGCATCGATGCGGTCATGCCAGTCGGTGTTTTCCAGGTCCTCGATCAGCTTCTCATAGGCTTCAGGATTGTTTACATACCTCCTGTAGAGTTCCCTGGACGCAAGGGCAATATCGTATGGACATGAACGATGCCGCTTGTCATAGTACACCGCTCCGCCGAGATCCACCATGTACTGGCGTATGTTCTCTATGCCCAGAAGCTCAATGATCATATTGATACCGCAGTTGTCGCTCTTCCTTATGGCAAGCTCCGCTGTTTTAAGGACGGTGTATTTTGTCCCGTAGGGTGAGTTCTGGATTATGCCCGTCCCGTATTCAAGATGCTCAGGCTTGTATTCAAGGAGCATGTCAGGATCCACTTCGCCCTCCTCCATCCTGACGTACAGGAGCAGGACCATGGGCAGCTTGGTTGAGCTGGCCGCAATGTATTCTTCCTTGTCATTCACGCCGAAGGACTCGCCTGTGGCCAGGTCTATGAAGGTAACCCCGTACCTGCCGGACTGCCGGCTTACAAAATCCTCCACCATCCTTTTGAGTTCATCCATCCTGCCGCTGGGCGGAAGTGAACCGATGGCAGGAAGGAAGCCGTGGGATTCCGTATATGTGCCTTTCGGCCCAGGCGTGGGGGTAGATGCAGGTTCCGGTGTGGGTGTGGGCGTGGGCACAGGTGTGGATGTTGGTGTGGGTGTAGGTGCAGGTGTAGATGAATTCTGGGTTATGCCGCCGTCGCCATCACCCCTGAAAAAAATGAAATATGCCCCGCCTGCGAACAACAGCAGAATCATAATAAGAATAAATGTCCTTCTTCTTCTGTAAATCCTTTCTCTCCTGAACCGGTAAGATCTCATGCCAAATCCTCTCTCAAACTTATACCGGGTCCTGCCGATAAGGAAAAATCCAACAGGACGTCCGTTAATGCGAAGTATCAATGTTCACGGGCAACCGTTCCAGTCCCGATAAACTATCCCGTTTAAATCTGACGTGCCTGCCTTATGAATGGTTCAGCCTTGCTCCGGACATGTGGAGTAAAGGCTTGCGGCACATGATGTTTTATCGGGCGTTATTACTATTATAATAATGGCAATTTCCATTGTCCACTGCAAGCCTTCGCCGGCATGGCGATAAATCGGTGTCAGCATTGCAATATACGGGCGATGCCCCCGAAGGGAAAAAGCTGAATCGAACGCGGGATATGGTGTATTATATTTCGTGCGGGTTTTTGGGGCGTGGTTCACGGTACGCCATACCGACCGGGGTCTCTGCGGGATCCGGGTATTCTGGCGCATGGACTGGCTGGTCCGCGGGATAGTCTTCCTTATAAATTCAGTCCAAGCATAAGCGGTAAATACTGGCAGTAGCGGCCGAATGCGGCCGAATAATGTTTGACATGGGAAATGGCTTGTGTTAAAATATAACGGCGACCGCACGAAAAAGGGCCCTAAATCGGATTTGGCCGGGTTTTTCATAGCCTGATCCGTCCCTTTGGAGGCGAGATTGGGAGGAGGAGGTGCGCCATAATGTATGCTGTGATTGAAACCGGAGGAAAGCAGTACAGGGTACAGGAAGGGGATACCCTTTTTATAGAGAAACTGTCTGCTGCCGAAGGCGACCAGGTGGTTTTCGACAAGGTTATTGCCGTATCCAAGGATGACAGCCTGAATGTGGGCAATCCCACTGTCAGCGGAGCCACTGTAACCGCGAAGGTTCTTGGACATGGCAAGGGAAAGAAGATTATAGTCTTCAAGTATAAGGCCAAGAAGCATTACAGAAGGAAGCAGGGCCACAGGCAGCCCTACACAAAGGTGCAGATCGAGAAGATCAACGCCTGAGTTCGGACCATGACTAAAGCGACGATTTACCGCTCAAAAAATGGATTGATCAGGGGTTTCAGAATACGGGGACATGCCGGCGCCAGCCGGCAGGGAGATTATGACCTTGTATGCGCAGCCATATCTGCCATCGGTTATACCGCCATAGGGGCGCTGACGGAGCTGTGCGGAATAAAAGATTACAGTGAATCCGACGGCAACCTTGAGATGATGCTTCCCGATAATATTTCCCCAGATGTTTCGGCCAAGGCTGAAACCGTACTTGAAACCCTGGAGATAGGTTTAAAACAGGTTGAAAGGCAGTATTCAAGGCATTTGCGCGTATTGAACGAGGAGGTGTAACCCATGGTAAGAATAAACCTGCAGTTGTTTGCCCACAAGAAAGGAATGGGCAGCACCAAGAACGGCCGTGACAGTGAGTCCAAGAGGCTGGGCGTAAAGCGCGGCGACGGACAGTATGTATCGGCTGGCAGCATTCTCGTAAGGCAGAGAGGTACCAGGATCCATCCCGGTATCAATGTCGGAAAGGGCAGTGACGATACATTGTTCGCCCTCATAGACGGCAAGGTGAAATTCGAAAGGCTTGGCAAGACCAGAAAGAGAGTAAGCGTTTACGCTTAAGATTGACAAAGGTTTTGTGAGGGACGATGAGATCGTCCCTCTTTGTTTAACGGCCGAAAACGCTGCCGAAAAAAGCAAAGGCGGCATTGTGAAGGAAGATTTATGGTGACCCCGGGAGGGTTTGGAATATGTTTATCGATGTGGCTGAGGTTTACCTGAAGGCAGGTGACGGGGGCAACGGCGCCGTTTCCTTCAGAAGAGAGAAATATATACCGAGCGGAGGCCCCGATGGCGGGGATGGCGGAGATGGAGGCAATATCGTATTTAAGGTCGATATGGGCCTCAGGACACTTGTTGACTTCCGGTATAAAAAGAAGTATGTGGCCCGGAACGGTGAAAAGGGCGGCGGCAGGAACTGCAGCGGCCGTTCCGGTGAAGACCTTGTGGTGCGGGTGCCCCTGGGCACATTGGTAAAGGACAGGGAGACCGGCAGGATTATTGCTGACCTGTCCAGTGAAGGCCAGGAGGAGATTATTGTAAGAGGCGGAAAAGGCGGATGGGGAAACCAGCATTTTGCCACCCCCACCCGGCAGGCGCCCAACTTTGCCAAAAGCGGCACACCGGGCGAGGAAAGATGGGTCGTCCTGGAACTGAAGCTTCTTGCCGACGTGGGCCTGATAGGATTCCCCAATGTGGGCAAATCAACTCTGCTTTCGGTGGTTTCGGCTGCAAGGCCCAAGATTGCCGATTATCATTTTACTACCCTTACCCCCAACCTTGGTGTTGTTTCTGTAGGCGAGGGAGCCAGCTTCGTCATGGCGGACATACCCGGACTCATTGAAGGGGCCCACAGGGGCACAGGGCTTGGCCATCAGTTTTTGAGGCATATCGAGCGCACAAGGCTGCTCATCCATATTGTAGACATTTCTGAGGCTGACGGGCGTGACGCCATCAATGACGTGGACGTGATCAACCGTGAACTGGAAATGTACAATGCGGAGCTTGCAAAGAGACCCCAGATTATAGCAGCCAACAAGGTGGACGCCCTGGCTGACGCATCCAGGCTCGAGAGGTTTAACAGCGAGATGGAACGAAGGGGATACCGCGTTTTTGCCATATCTGCAGCCACAAGAAAAGGAGTGGACGAACTGATCCGGTATGCCTATGAAAGACTTAAAGAGATACCTCCGGTCGTCCTGTTTGATCCATCCCACAGGGAAACCGTCGCCGAGGACAGGAAAGAGGAGCCTCCTTTCACGGTAAGGAAGGAAGATGACGTCTTTATCGTGGAGGGCCCCTGGGTGCAGAAAATCCTGGGTTCGGTCAACCTCGACGACTATGAGTCACTGCAATACTTCCAGCGGGCAGTCAAAAACATGGGCGTCATTGAGGAACTGGAGAAAAACGGGATCCAGGAAGGTGACACGGTCCGCATGGGAGAAATAGAATTTGATTTTATACCCTGATAATAAATAATTTAAGAGCGTTTTGGAACGTATAACGGTGAAAACAGAGAAGGAGAAACAGGATTGACAGGAAAACAGAGGAGCTATCTGAGATCGCTTGCAAACAGCATACCGGCTATTTTCCAGGTAGGCAAGAACGGCCTGGAGCCCAACAGTATACGGCAGTTCGACGAGGCGCTGGAGGCCAGGGAACTGGTGAAGGCCAGCGTCATGCGAAACAGTCCGCTGACTGCCCGGGAGGCTGCCGACACACTTGCCGGGGAACTGGGGGCGGAAGTTATCCAGGTGTTGGGCAACCGCTTTGTACTCTACAGGGAATCAAAAAAGAACAAGGTTATCCAGCTTCCGTGACAATTGCCGCTGGAAGGCTTATGCCCGGCAGAACCTGCTTCAGGTCCCATTGTTCAGGCGGACATGCGCGCACATGCTTTCAAGGGGGCATCCTGCGCAGGAAGGCTTCTTGCTGCAATGCTCCTTCGCGTGCCTGTCTATAAGGGCATGATACTCCTTGAACAAAAGGGTATCCGCTTCCAAATGGCTCATTATTTCATCCTGCAGGTCATGGTAGGCGATCCCTGCGTCACACAGCCCAAGCCTGGAAAAGAGCCTGATTGTATAGGCATCGATAACAAATACGGGCTGGTTGTATGCGTACAGCAGCATGTCGTCGACGGTCTCGGGTCCGAGCCCCCACTGCGACAGGAACAGCTTCCGGTCCGGAGGAGGGTTGCCCAGGCAGAACCTCGCGAATAAGTTAAGCTTTTTGGCTTTTTGGTTGTAGTAGCCGCTGGACTTGATATGGTCCGCGATTTCCTCCGGCTCCATGGAGGCAAGGGATTCGGGATCAAGGATGCCGGATGCGGCAAGGCTGACAAGAGCCCGTTCGGCATTATTCCAGTTGGTGTTCTGGGTCAGTATTGCCCCGACGCATATCTCAAACCGTTCCTGCCTGTTAAGTTCCTTGATGGAGTTTTCAGGCACATACAGGCATCTGAAACCGTCACGGTCTTCTTTGAGCAAAGGCCACCAGCCCTGGGGGCCATAAGCTTCATACAGCCTGTCGTATACATCGATGAATCTTCCCATGTCAACTCCCTTATATACCTGTTCTTCCGGGAATTCCGAAGAACGCCTTCCCCTGTGAATGATTCTCGGCTATTGCCGCCTTCACCCGCAAAGCATCAGGATTGACTTGCAGGCCGGATGGACAGTTGCGCCTTGAATACCCGGGTATTATCCTGGCTGCACCCCTCGATATAGACAAGGCCGTCGCGGGAGGCTGCGAGATCCTTGTACATTGTCAGCCTGTCGCCGGGCAGCGCTTCATTAAGATAACTTATCTCAAGGCTTTTAATGCCGTACCTCCTGTGCTCTTCCAGGCTGAAGCAATCCATGATGAAATCGATATATTTCGAACTGTTCAGGTGTTCGTTAATATCAACATCGCTGTAGCCAATAACCCGCTGGTAGGCGATTTCCGGTGCCCCGAATGCCCTGAACCTGCCCAGCCTGCACTCTATGGCCCTGCTTAATGGTTTATAGGGGTAATGGGTCGGAATCGTTTCGGTTTTCTTTATCTCCCTGGCGGCGATATCCATGATAACCCAGGTTGATGCTGCCCGGGCAAGTACGTTACCCGAGGCGTCACGGACCAGGAAGTCCCTGTCGAACTCCAGCCTCCCGGGATGCTGCGGCCATGTTTCGATAATGATGTCCTCTCCCAGTTCGGGCAATCTTTCCATGTCTACCCTTATCCGGGTAAGGACCCAGGTTACGCCATAGTCATTAATAAGGCTGTCTATCCCCACGCCAAGGTTTTCGGCGTGGAGGCTCGCTATATCCTGAAAATAGTTGAACAGCGCGCTGATCTTCAGTTTTTTCTGAAAGTCGATATCTCCCAGCTCAATTTTATACTGCTTTTTATATACCGGAACAGGTTCCGCCATATCAACCCACCTTCCGTCCTGCGTTCAGTTTATAAAGAATTCTACCATGGAAAAAAGCACATGGCAAATAAGCGGGTTACGGATGATTGGTTTATGCGAGGCTGCTCATAATATACGAAAGGACTGCCTGAATGAAAAGCGGTCGCCTGGCGCACTGGCCGGGAATCCTGATATAATGGAACTCAGGTAATACAACAGCAGGTGGGAAAGATGATCTGGTTCGGGCCGGCAGGCAATTCTGACAGTTTTTATGAACAGGGCTACAAACACTCGTGGGAAATACCGCGATGGCTCAGGGATATGGGCCTGAATGCCTATGAGTACCAGTGCGGCAAGGGGGTTCTTCTGAAGGAAGAAACGGCTGCCCGGATAGGGATGGAATGCAGGGAGAACGGTATACGCGCGAGCATCCATGCCCCGTATTATATCAACCTTTCAAGTTCGGAAGAAAAGAAAAGGGAAAGGTCTGTCGGTTATATCCTGGAAACCCTTCGCATCGCAAATGCCATGGGCGCAGGGCGCATCATCATGCACCCCGGCTATGTGAAGGGCTTAAGCAGGGATACTGCGCTTGAAATCGCCAAGGACACATTGATGAACGCCCTTGCCGAAGCGCGGGCGGAAAAACTGGACCATATCACCATATGCCCCGAGGTATTGGGCAAGCACAGCCAACTGGGGAACGTACTTGAGGTTGTGGAGCTCTGCGGTATCGATGAGAGGCTGGTTCCATGCGTTGATTTCGGACATGTCCATGCCCTAACCATGGGCGGCCTGAAATCAAAAAAGGAGTACCCGGACATCCTCAGGTACGTGGGGCAAAAGCTCGGACGGGAACGGATGAAATCCGTCCACATCCATTTCAGCAGGGTTGAGATTGGAAAGGAAGGGGAAAGGAAGCATTGGACCCTTGCGGATACCCAGTATGGGCCTGAATTTTTACCGCTGGCCGAAGCCATCCTGGAACTTGGCATCGAACCCGTCATCATCAGTGAATCAAGGGGGATGATGGCCGAGGATGCACTCGCCTTAAAGAAAATGTATGAATCTGTCGCGGACGAATATGCTTCCGAATAGCCCTGTTGCCATTCATATAGACAGGTTGAATTGAACTGTCCCTGTTGTATACAGCAATAACCGTCCCCGATGTATCATCACCATATAAGCCATGCCAGAAGGGCGCTCAGGATGAGGGGCGCCATCACCAGGATAAGGTTGTCCACCGCGTATTTGAAAGTATCCTTCTTGGTCTGTATTTTGCTGAATTCCCTGAGGTTCCTGAAGACCCGGATCGCAGGAACAAACGTTATAAGGGACAGGACCGGCAGATATCCCAGGACAATTCCTGCAAGGATATCCAGGTAGCATGCGATATAGAGCAGGTAATAAACAATGAGGGCCGGCTTTTTCCCGATATATACCGGGAGTGTATAACGCTTGTTTACAATATCGTCATCGATATCGCATATATTGTTGGCCAGCATGATGCCGGCGATGAGCAGCGTTGTGGGGATAAGGGCCAGGGTTATGGGGATCAGGGCCCTCCAGCTTATTAGGACTGAGAAAAACTCATCGTTCAGGGCAAGGGCTAAAGGCTTTTGACCGGAAATTGAGAAATAGATGACGATGAAAGGCAGCAGATATCCCATTACAAAGCCTGAAAAGATCTCACCCAGCGGGGTCCTTGATATGGGAAGGGGCCCGGCGGAATAAAGTATGCCCGTGAGGAAGCAGGCCATCCCCAGCAGCAGTACTATGATATCGGTGTATAAGAACAGGAGAAGCCCGAAGGCGGCTGCGGCAATAAACAGGACAGTTATGATCAGGACGACCGATCTCTCGCTCATCCCGTAGCGAACGATGGCGTTGTGCATTTCATAGTTGTATCCATGCTTTTTCCTGGCCCGTTTCCAGTCAAGGTAATTGTTGAGGGCCGTTGTAAACATATCGAAGGAAATCATGGAGGCAAAGAAAATCAAAAGAAGGTCGGGCCGAATGCTTCCAAAGTAGTAGCCCGTAAAAACCATGCTCCAGATGAAGGGTGTCACACTTGCAATCTTTGTGTGGATCTCAACAAGCTTTAAAAATGCCTTCATGGCAAACCTCCCCGATCCCGGGATTCCTGTAGGTGCCATCATCAATTATATCATTTCCCGGCACACTAAGAATTAGCAATCCTGACGGAACTGCCAGCTAGTATGCCTGTACCTGCCCGGTGGCCGGAACCTGTGCAGTTTGCATGTCTTCTTGCCCATAAAGGCCAAATAATATAAAATGATGGCGTAATGATGCTCTTTTAGGCAAGGGGGTTCTTATATGATGAAGATAAGAGTGATAAACGGACCCAACCTGAATCTTCTTGGAACCAGAGAACCGCAGATTTATGGAAATACAACCCTTGGGAGCATAGAAAGCATGTTGGGGCACGAAGCCAGGGAATACGGCGTAGAGATCGAATTCTTCCAGTCCAACCATGAAGGGGATCTCATAGATTGCATCCACGAGGCTGCCAGGGAGTGCTGCGATGGGCTCATACTGAATCCGGGAGCATATACCCATTACAGCTATGCCATAAGGGATGCGGTTGCCGCAGCGGGAATACCTACAGTTGAGGTACATCTGTCCAATATACATTCAAGGGAGGACTTCCGGAAAGAGTCTGTCATAGCGCCTGTTTGCCTGGGACAGATAAGCGGACTTGGAGCGGTATCCTATTCGGCGGCCCTTTATGCCCTGGTCAGGAAACTGAGGGGAGCCGGACAATCCGAAAGACCCATGGGCTGACCATGTGATCCCGGAAGGTTATAATTTTTGAAAGAAGGTATTTCATGAGCAACAGGATTGACAGGGTAAGAAAGATCATGGCCGAAAAAGGGATGGACGGCCTTATTGTTACAGGACGCGCCAACACATTCTATCTTTCAGGCTTTACCGGTTCGACATCCTATCTTCTGATTGGCATGCATAAAGCCTGGATAGTGGTGGATTTCCGCTACACCATACAGGCAAGGGGGCAGACAAGCCCTGGCATTGAGGTGGTGGAGCACGACAATACTTTCCTGTCCACCCTGGACAGGATCATTGCCGCTGAGGGCATGGATACCATAGGTTTTGACGGGAATAATCTCAGCTATTCCGAATATGAGCGGTTCAGGGAAAAGCTGCCCCATGCCGGGAAGCTCGAAAATGTCGGCGATGAGCTTGACCTGTTGAGAATCAGGAAGGATGACGCAGAGATAGAAACCATCGCCCAGGCCGTAAGGCTTGGAGATCAGGTTTTTGACAGGATTCTGGGAATAATCAAGCCCGGGATTACTGAGATCGAGCTTGCCGCCGAGATCGAATACCAGATGAGGAAGCTCGGCACGGCAGGTCCGTCATTTGCAACCATAGTGGCTTCAGGGGAGCGCTCGGCCATGTGCCACGCGGCGCCGTCAGAGAACAGGATTAAGCCGGGAGACGCGCTGATTATGGATTTTGGAGTTATTTACCGCAATTATTGCTCTGATATGACGAGAACAATATTTATCGGTGATCCGGGAGAAGAGATGAGAAAGATCTACCGGATCGTGAGCGAAGCCCAGCAGGCCGCGCTGGAAAGCCTCGGCTCGGGCATGAAAGCCCGGGATGCGGACAAGGTGGCAAGGGACATCATAGCCCTGGCAGGTTATGGCGCGCATTTCGGCCATAGCCTGGGCCACGGCGTGGGCATTGAGATACACGAGGAACCCAGGCTGTCCGAGAAGTCGGAGGATATCCTGCTGGACGGCATGGTTTTCTCGGTGGAACCCGGAATCTATGTAGAAGGCCTTGGCGGGGTCCGCATAGAGGATATGGTTGTTCTTGCCGGCGGAAAGCCAAGGAACCTGACGGGCAGCACCAAGGAGATGATCATACTGTAATAAGTCTTGCATATCCCGTACATTTGATTTAATATAAAATGGAAAATTGCGAGAGGAAGGTTTCAGAGCATGATAGTAGCAGGTGATTTTAAAAACGGTGTTACATTTGAGATGGACGGGCAGGTATGGCAGGTGGTGGAATTCCAGCACGTCAAGCCCGGGAAGGGCGCTGCCTTTGTAAGGACGAAGATCAAGAACGTGATCTCAGGCGGAGTGATAGAGCGTTCCTTCAGCCCTACCGACAAGTTTGAGCGTGCCCAGATCGAAAGACGCGATATGGAATACCTCTACAATGATGGAGATCTTGCATACTTTATGGACGTTGAAACCTATGAGCAATTGCCCATAAACCTCTCCCAAGTTCAGGATGCTCTTACATTCGTGAAGGAGAACATGGTCTGCAAGATTCTCTCATACAAAGGAAACGTATTTGGCATTGAGCCCCCCATGTTTGTCGAACTGGAGGTAACCCATACCGAGCCCGGGTTCAAGGGAGATACGGCCACCGGCGCCACCAAGCCGGCTACCGTTGAAACCGGAGCCCAGGTGAAAGTTCCCCTGTTTGTAAATACGGGCGACAAGATACGGATTGACACAAGAACAGGAGAATACCTCGAACGGGTCTGATATGGAATGATTCGGAAGGAGAGCCGAAAGGCTCTCTTTTTTCATGCCTGCATAAAATAAGGAATTCATCCAATACTATGAATGATGATATTCTGACAGCTTGCATGAAAGGAGGCAAATAACTTGAAAGCAACCGGCATTGTTAGGAGAATAGACGATCTGGGCCGGGTAGTCATACCAAAAGAGATCAGACGCACACTGAGAATCAGAGAAGGAGATCCTCTGGAAATCTACACCGACCGGGAAGGAGAAGTCATACTGAAAAAGTACTCGCCCATAGGAGAATTGAGTGATTTTGCCGAAGCCTATGCGGAATCCCTTCATAATACAAGCGGCCATATTATCGCGGTTGCCGACCGTGACTCCATCATAGCCGTATCGGGAGGTTCCAGGAAGGACCTGCTTGAAAAACCCCTCAGTCCGGATATCGAGAAAATCATTGAAAACAGGGACACCTTTGTGGCAAATACAGCCGATGGCGGAAAGGTTCCGGTAATCACCGACGAAAAAGGAAACGCCAAATACACCTGCCATGTCATTTCTCCCATCATATCGGAGGGGGATGCCATAGGCGCAGTATTGATGCTGTCAGCCGATCCAAAGGTTAAAATGGGCGAGGTTGAAACGAAGCTTGTCCAGTCGGCCTCCAACTTCCTTGGCCGTCATCTGGAGCAGTGATCAGCATGAGATGAAGCACCGGACGCAGCAAAACCGGTTACTGCCGGGGCCGATGCAGAACACAATATACAAAGAACCCTTATCCGATAAGAAAAAAGGAGTTGTCACAGGACAACTCCTTTAAATATCCTCACAGCTTTCCCATGCGCCGGCTGATGGTGCGGGCTGCGGATACACCGCTGGCAGCCGCCTGGGAAAGGCCCCTGGTGATGCCTGCCCCGTCACCCACAGCAAAGAAGTTGGGCAGCCTGGTTTCCAGTTCATTGCTCAACTGGAGCCTTGCACTGTAGAACTTGACCTCAACGCCGTACAGGAGGGTGTCATAGTTGGCCGTTCCCGGAGCAATCCTGTCAAGGGCCATTATCATTTCAATGATATTGTCCAGGTGGCGCTTGGTCAGCACCAGGCTCAGGTCTCCCGGGGTAGCCTTGAGGGTGGGCCTGGTGAAACTCTGGGACAGGCGGTGCTCATTGGTCCGTTTCCCCTTTATCAGGTCTCCGAACCTTTGCACGATAACGCCGCCGCCCAGCATGTTGGACAATGAGGCAATGCGCTTTCCGTACTGATAGGGCTCGTTAAAGGGTTCGGTGAACCGGTTGCTGACAAGCAGGGCAAAATTGGTGTTTTCGCTTCTCAGGGCCGGATCGGTGTAGCTATGGCCGTTCACGGTAATGATGCCGTCCACGTTTTCAGTCACCACATGGCCGTAGGGGTTCATGCAGAAGGTTCTCACCAGGTCGCCGTACTGCTTGGTCCTGTACAGGAATTTTGCTTCATAGACGATGTCCGTGATCCCCTCAAAGACCCTGGCCGGCAGTTCCACACGCACGCCGATGTCAACCTGGTTGTTGATAAGCTGCAGGCCCAGCTTTCTGCACTGGTTGGCAAACCATTCGGCTCCGGCTCTCCCGGGAGCGGCTATCAGGAAGCGGCATTCAGCGCTCCGGCCGTCTTCGAGGGTAACCCTGTAGCCATCCTCCACGGTCTCAATATCATTCACCGGGGCGTTGCACACCAGCTCCAGCCGCTGGTTGAGATAGTCATAGAGCCGGGTCAGGATGACCAGGTTGTTCTCGGTGCCCAGGTGCTTTACGGCGGCATCAAGAAGGTGCAGATCATGGGACAGCGCTTTGCGGGCTATCTCCCTGGCCTCCGCGCTGTCGGTTGAATAACGCTTCAGGGTGGCTCCGAACTTGACATTGATGCTGTCTACATACTCAATAAGTTCCATGATGGCATCGCTGTTCATGTAGTCCGAAAGCCAGCCGCCGAACAGGGTGGTAAAATTGTATTTGCCATCGGAAAAGGCGCCTGCACCGCCGAACCCGCTCATGATGGCGCAGGATGGGCAATTGATGCAGGTTTGGGTCTTCTTACGGACAATGGGGCAACATCGATGATATATATCGTTGCCCTGTTCCAGCATGAGGATATCCATTCCGGGGCAGAGCCGTTCAAGCTCATAACCGGCAAAGATCCCCGCTGTGCCGCAGCCTATTATGATCACATCGTATCTGCTTTTTTTCATGAATAAACAATTCCTTTCAGACCATGGGTCAATAACGCCATTACATTCTACCATTCCTGCCGGGCTGTCACAAGGGTCGTACACAGGATGTGCCGGCAGTTTGGTCT
>JAAXZX010000125.1 GCA_012719645.1 Clostridiaceae bacterium | reverse complement strand
ACTAAAAGCCGCAGGCTTATCCGGTGCCGCCCAGGCTGCCGAACTATATGGGAGATGCTTGTTGTCAAGGGCGTGTCCGTAGAGGACTATTCCAGGATACATCTACCCTCAAATTCCCTACAGTAAATTGACGCTATCCATCCTTTGTTTCAAAGTTGACAAAACCCCCTTCAGGTCTTATTATTATATTGCATTTTATCCTTGCGGACATGGCGGAATTGGCAGACGCACCAGACTTAGGATCTGGCGGGAAACCGTGGGGGTTCAAGTCCCTTTGTCCGCACCAGCAAAAGTGGAGGAGTAGAATACCTTCACTTTTTTTATAGAAGAATAAGAACAGAAATATGGTATGATATAGTAAAGACAAGCTTGTTTAACAAAAGATAACCTGTTGATTGCTTAGGGGGACAGCAGACATGAAGAGAATAACAGCCTTCATAACAGTCTTATTTCTTACTTTTCTCACAGCCTGTTTCGGTAACAATTCAGCCTGGCAGGAAGCACTGACTACCCCTTCTGAACAGAAACCTATTATTAAAACTGTAATAGACCCCTCTGAAATTGAAGGCCTTGAAATACCTGAAGAGCCTATAGATTATTACGACCAGTTTGACTGGTACAAGCAGAATTCTGAATACTTCTTCCCGGGCTTTACCCTTTCGAAAGAATGGATTGACGGGAAGGAATACTACCAGCTTCTGAACGAGGAGAAGGATGTTAAAGTCATTGTTGACAAAGAGGGAAACGCCGTGGTCTACCATAACGGAAAATCGATGGAATGCGAGATGAAGGCTTTGTTTGCGTCCACGGCAGACTATACGATGATTTATGTGCTTGACCTTACCAATGACGGGAAGGATGAGCTGGTCATAGCCAATGGCGGCGGAGGCACAGGTGTGTGGGAAGGTACCAGCGATGTTTATGACCTGGAGACATTCCGGAGATATGAGGTATATAAAGATAAGATTCTTAAGGAACTCGGAACCCGTATAACGGTTGAACCCCTGGAGATAGTGAAAGACAACTACCTTAAATGCCGGGTGACGGATTATAAAGGTAATGAATACTACGGATATATATTGGTATCGGATGATGATGTGTCCAAATACTCATATATTCCCGAGCATTTCACCGGCCATTATACCATCGATGTGGACCTTGACAGGCAATGCCTGGTTGTTTCAGGCGCCATACCCATATCGCCCATGTATGCATCATATATTGGCACCTTGCATTCCACCCTGGAGTTCAATCCTGAAGCCGGGAGTTTTGAACTGTCAGACGAACTCATCGTCGAGCTTGACCAACTGGGCGGATAATGAAGGCCAATAAGATCTATTTTCTGAATATGCGATTCTTTATGGGATTCCTGGAATCATAAGTAACGGGTACGCCCTCTCCATAGAGGAAATGTCTTTTAGCAGCATGGATATGGAGGTGGGGAGCATGGCATATCCCGGAATTACCTACTTTCGCAAGAGGGTCTCCTGCCTTGACCACATCTCCGACTTTCACAAGTATGCTGTCCTTCCTGAGATGCCATAGAATAATCATTAGGGAAATACATCTGTCTTTTTCGATTATTTTTGAATTATTCACAACTTGGTCATAAATATGCTGTATAATTAAGAGAGTCTTGTGCATTCGGAAAACCGGGAGGTGTTTTCTGCAGGCGGGACAGTAAGATCGATGAGAAGGAGAAAGAAATGGATAACGAGAGAATTGATACCGAAGTAATGGAAGAGGGAAAAATAGAGGAAACCGGTGAACTGGAAATTAGGGGAACGGAAAAGGATGAGATGGAAACCGGTGCGCCGAAACAGTCCGGAAAGAACCTGTTCTTCATGGTGATCGGGGTCCTCGTGGTTGTTGCGATAGCGGCCGTGCTCATTATCGGCCTGAGCTCCAACCAAACGGTTGCCAAGGTGGGGAACCAGAGCATAACAAAGGATGAACTGTATAACAGGCTTGTCGAGTACTACGGCGAACAGACCCTGGATTCCATGATTATTGAGAAGATTGTCGACATGGAACTGGAGAAGGCTAATGTAACCGTAACCGATGCGGAACTCCAGGAAGAGATGAACAATGTAATCGAATCCTACGGCGGGCTGGATTACGTTCTGATGCAGCTTGAGGCTTCAGGTATGACGATTGAAGATCTCGAAAAGGATGTGCTGTCATACCTGAAAACCATGAAGCTCCTGGAGCCGAGGCTGGTTGCTACCGAGGAAGAGATTGCCCAGTTCTTCGAAAGCAACAAGTCATATTTCGAACAGCCCGAACAGGTCCAGGCAAGCCATATACTCGTGGATGACGAGGAAACGGCCATAGAGGTAAAACAGAAGCTGGATGAGGGCGCTGATTTTACCCAGCTTGCGGCTCAATACTCCAAGGATTCGAGCGCCACGTACGGAGGGCAACTGGGTTACTTCGGACGGGGCGAAATGGTGAAAGAATTCGAGGATGCGGCTTTCTCGATGGAGGTTGGCGAGATCAGCGATCCGGTTAAGACCTCATTTGGATACCATATAATCAAGGTGACCGATAAAAAGGAAGCAAAGGCGGCGAACCTGGAAGATGCCAGGGCGGAGATTGAGGAAATCATAAAGAATCAGAAGGTAAGCTCCGAATACTCTGCATGGCTTAATGAAAAGAAGACCGAATACAATGTATACAACAGCCTTTCCAAGGCAAAGTAAAGCTTTGAGAAGATTACTGACAGAGTACAGAAAATCAAGTGGAAGTAAAACAAGCGGCATGGCTTTCGTGTCATGCCGCTTTTACGTCCTGGTTCCGTGTGAACTAATCTCTGCTTCAATCCCTGTTCCAGTTAAGGCTCGTAAATTGTTTTACGCAGATGCCGTCATCCCTGCAATAATAGGTTGTAAGGGTTTCATCGTCTTTGTCGTACAGGGAGCGGGAAACAACCGGTTTGCCATCCCTATCCTGCTTGTGGGTCTCAACTAAGATGAAGGCCGTATTCCTGCTGACTTCCAGTGTTTCGGGAAGCTCGCCGGGCTTATACTCGGCGCTGGATATTACGCGGCTATCCTCATCCATCTGGCGGACAATGATCCTGTTTGGAGGAAACATTACGCCAAAGGATATCTTGATGGATGTATAGGCCGTTTTGGTTTTGCCGTTTTCTGTGATAGTCGTCGTTTCCTCAAGGGTTCGGGTATACAGCTCGCCCTCTGTGTGGTCACCGTATGAAGTGATACCCATTCCCGTAACGGCGTATACCCTGCCATCGGGGCTTTGGTAGACAGGATTAGGGAAAAAGGTCATGCTGCCGGTACCGTCAGGTGAGTAATAGATGGTACCCTCAAGGGAGATCCTGTCTTCCCAGTCGCTGGTATGGACACTCGTATGGCCATCGCTTATCGCCTCATCGGCGCTCGAGGCTGAATAGCTGATTTCTTCCCCGGTTGCCGGAATAATTGCGCAATAATAGTGAAAGCCCTCAACCCCTTCGAAGGAAAACTCCTTTGTCTCGAATGTATTCCCCGTTTCAGGATCGGTGTAGGTGCGGGTGACAATGTCTGCATACAAACGTCCGCGATATTTATCATCATCGTAGTCAATGGTTATGTTCCCATTTGCGGATATTTTATTGATATTATCATTCAAATACCTTTCAAAATCGAAAAGGTCAAGGTATTCCCTGGTTATAAGCACACCTATCAGCCTGTCGCTGCCCCGGGTTTCTCCCATATCCACGCGGGCAAGCTGGCAGCCTGTCATTATCAATATGGTTATCAAGAGAAGAAAGATTGCAACTGTTTTCCTATTCATCATAATCGCTTTCCTCCAGGTTTCCGTCGAATTTCAGGATATCGCCCACATCGCAGCCAAGATAGTAGCAGATCTTGTTTATGGTGCTGAAACGAACGCCCTTTGCCTTACCGCTTCGGAGTATCGAAAGGTTTGCTTCGGTGATTCCCACAAGCGCGCATAATTCTTTTGAGGTCATGCCCTTTTTCTTTAGCACCTCTTCAAGGTGCACCCTGATTGCCATGTTTCATATGCCTCCTCATATGAACATGTCGTTGTCGTCCTTGAGCTGCTTGTTTTCCCAGATGTACCTTGACAGCAGCAAAACGGTCAGCAAAAAGGCGATGGACAGGATGGGCACTTGGACCACGGTGTTCAGCACCCTTAGTCTTTTCACGAATGCAAGCTGCAGCAGGTTGAAGTCAACGCTGGTGACCATGATTATGATCAGGGCCTGGCAGCACCGCTGCGAGAGTTTTCCGGCGGCATCCACCGAGGCCTGGGAATAGCGGTCTGCCTGAAGCTCTGAAAAAAGCCTTAACCCGGCAAATACCACAAGAACGTTCAATACATAGGGCAGGGCGTTGACCAGGTATTGCAGCGCAAGGAAAACCATGCTCACCCATAAGCCGTCTACATTTCCGGTGTTTCCGGTGCGGAGCGCTTCGACGGAATCCAGAAAATCGCTGAAGCTGCTTCCGAAGGCGCAGTAAACAAACAGGACAGCCAGGCCATGCAAAAGGAACGCCATGTACCTGTGAAGCCTTTGGGTATCGGCAAAGAAGAAGAGGCGAAGTATCCTGAGGATGATATATGTGGCAATAACCGACCAGGCTATGGTTCCAAGAAAAGCCTTGACGGCGCCTGTGCCAACAGGGCTTTGGATTATTCCGGGGTTTATCATAAGGTAAAGAACAACGAAAAGAACCACGGTTATTAATGCCAACATCCAGTCTTCCAAAAACGGCCTGCGCTTTCTTGCCGTAAGAAGGAGTAATACCGCGGGAATAAGGCTGATGGCGGCATAGAGGATGATTGCTACTCCATTGCCGAAAGGTCCCGACAGGGACAAAACCCGAAGCCCCAGCGCGATCTGCTCAAAGGGGAAGGCTATAACAGTTGTGAAGGCGCCGGGAAGGACCTCCCTGAAAAAGGTCAGCATTATGCACAGGAATGCTTCAAGTACAAGGAAGAGAATAAATCCGTTTCGTTTCATAATACCCCTCAATTATCGTAAAACAATAATTTTTCTTTAATCATAACACAAGAATTATTGTTTTACAATAATTTTTTCTTCATCTGCCTGCATAACTTAAAGGGCTTGTTTGTGACTTGCCTGCCAGGAATGATTTGTGGTAAGCTATACAATAGTAATAATATGGAATTATAAGCATAATAAGTTAGTTGGTGTTTATACGATGGCGTAAGCATCTGATCACAAAAAGCGAGGTTGCAGCCATGTCGGAGAACATACATACAGGCCACAGGGAACGGGTAAGGGAACGCTTCATGGAGGAAGGGCTTGATGCGTTCAAGGACCATGAGGCGCTGGAGCTTCTCCTGTATTACTGCGTAAAGCAGAAGGATACCAACGAGCTTGCCCACAGGATGCTGAAGGAATACGGCACTCTTCACGATCTTTTGGAAGCTCATCCCAGGGATATAGCAAGGAGATGCAGGGTAAGCATCAACACGGCTACCCTGATTTCCCTGTGCGTACCCCTGGCACGACGATATATGAACAGGAAATGGGGGGAAAGGCCCGTGATAAACTCCTCGACCAAGGCAGGGGAATATGCGCTGTCACTGTTCGCTGGAAGGGTATACGAGGCCTTTTTTGCCATCTGCCTGGATTCCCAGAACAAGGTCAACCATGCCGCCCTGGTCCACGAGGGAACCATCAACGAGGCGCCGGTCTACCCCAGGATCATCGTGGAGACGGCTTTGCGGCATAAGGCCAGCAGCGTCATCCTGGCCCACAACCATCCGGGAGGAAGCCTGAAACCCTCCGCGGCCGACATAGAGGTGACCAGGAAGATCTATGCCGCGCTGATTCCCATATCCATCCGCGTGGTGGACCATATCATAACAGCCGGGGAGCGGTATATCAGCTTTGCCGAGCAGGGGATAATGGATTCCATCGCAGCTCAGTTTTAGGTTCCATTTGGGCAAAACGCCGAAAAAAAATTAAAACGTATCCGGTCGGTGTAACATGTTTTATGGGAAATCATGTCGGACGAGTCCGGTTGTATTTGTCAATTCCCGAAACCCTTCATAATAGCGGGTCTTTGTGAATTGTCACAATAGTAACTGAGCACAATATGTCGTATTATTGTCATTACAAGTAAACAAAATATTGGTTCGTGTCGATAAATTCTATGAACCTGAAAGCCTAGAGGCATGAGGTTTCCGTCATTTTGCACAAAAAACTTGTCCAAAACCCGATTGACACTATATATTGTGTATGATAAACTGTACGCGACCGAAATGTAGATTCCGGGGCAATGCCGATAAAGGCATGCCATGCAAAAGCAGGAGGCAATCGGCATGATTGAAAAGATACGCAAGAGAGACGGACGCGTCGAGGAATTCACTCCAGAGAAGATCACATCAGCGATATACAAGGCAGCGGTCGCTTGCGGGGGAAGTGACTATGAGCTGGCTCAGCGACTCAGTGATAAGGTTGTTGAGCTGGCCGAAGAGAGGTACGAAGGTGGAATCCCCGAGGTCGAGCAGATACAGGACCTCGTGGAATATGTACTGATCGAGAACGGTCATGCCAGAACTGCCAAGGCATATATCCTGTACCGTGAGAAACGTAAGAGCGCCAGGGAGATGAACGCCCTGATAGGCGCAACCATCAGGATGTTCGCGGATTACCTGGGAGACAAGGACTGGAAGATACAAGAGAACGCCAATACCCAAAAGAGCATTAATGGTCTTAATAATTACGTAAGAGAAGCCTTTACGAAATCATACTGGCTTCATGAAATCTATCCTACGGAGGTCCGGGAAGCCCATGAGAGTGGAGACTGCCATATCCACGATCTGGGCTTCTTCGGGGCCTACTGTGCCGGCTGGGACCTAAGGCAGCTTCTGATGGACGGTTTCGGCGGGGTTCCCGGCAAGGTGGAAAGCAAGCCGGCAAAGCATCTGAGGAGCTTCCTGGGGCAGATCGTCAACTCAACCTTCACAACCCAGGGCGAACTTGCGGGAGCCCAGGCATGGTCAAGCTTTGATACGTACTGCGCGCCATTCATCCGGTACGACAATCTGAGCTACCAGCAGGTGAAGCAGTGTATCCAGGAATTCGTATTCAACATCAATGTACCGACCAGGGTTGGTTTTCAATGCCCCTTTTCAAACCTGACCTTTGACATAAAGGTCCCTGAAACACTTAAGGATGAACCTGTTATAATCGGAGGACAGTACACAAACGACAAGTACGGTGACTTCCAGGCGGAGATGGATATGCTGAACCAGGCCTTTTGCGAGGTCATGCTGGAAGGCGACGCAAAGGGCAGGGTGTTCACGTTTCCTATCCCGACCCTCAACATCACCAGGGACTTTGACTGGGACAGCCCGGCTGTTGAGGGCTTCATGAAGATCACCTGCAAGTATGGCATACCCTATTTTGCCAATTACGTGAATTCCGATTTGTCGCCCGAAGACGCTGTTTCCATGTGCTGCAGGCTGCGGCTGGATACCAGCGAGCTTCGCAAGAGGGGGGGCGGGTTGTTCGGAAGCAACCCGATGACAGGATCCATAGGCGTTTTTACCATCAACCTGCCGAGAATCGGCTATTTAAGCTCTACAAAGGAAGAGTTTAAGGAACGTCTGTACAGGATAGCGAAGATAGGTAAAACCTCCCTTGAAATCAAAAGAAAAATCATTGAGCAACAATCTGAAAAGGGGCTTTATCCTTATTCCTGCCACTACCTCAGGAACATCAAGATGAGGACCGGCAGCTACTGGTACAACCATTTCTCCACCATAGGCATAGTGGGCATGAACGAGGCCCTGCTCAATTTCATGGGGAAGGATCTGACAACTCCCGAGGGGCAGGAGTTTGCCATTGAGATCATGCACTACCTGCGGGAGATCATGATTGAATTCCAGAAGGAGACCGGAAACTTCTACAACCTTGAGGCCACTCCGGCCGAGGGCGCGTCCCACAGGCTCGCCAGGATGGACAAGGCGCGTTATCCCGACATCATTACGGCGGGCAGGGACGTTTGCTACTATACCAATTCAACCCAGCTTCCTGTCGGGTTCACCGATGACATCTTTGAATGCCTCGACCTCCAGGACGAGCTACAGTCCCTGTATACCGGGGGTACTGTCCAGCACCTCTACCTGGGTGAGAGCATAAACGACGTCAGTGTCTGCAAGAACCTTATCAAGAGGATATTCAAGAACTACAAGATGCCCTACATATCCATCACGCCCACATTCTCAATCTGCAACACGCATGGCTACATCTCGGGCGAGCATTTCACATGCCCGGAATGCGGGGATAGGACCGAGGTATGGTCGAGGGTGACCGGGTATCTGCGGCCTGTTGCCAACTATAACATGGGTAAGAAAGAAGAATATATCACGAGGAAGAAGTTTGTTATCAAAGAGCAGGCATCCTGAGACTTTGTAAGCCGCCGGGGGGGCAGCTTATCATACGGAAGAAAGGTTACCTGGTATGAAAATTGCCGGATTACAAAAGAATTCCCTGGTGGATTACCCTGAAAAGCTGGCGGCCGTTGTATTTACACAGGGCTGCAACATGAACTGCGGCTATTGCCATAACCGCTGCCTCATCGGGTATGAGAAGAACGGGGGAATATCCGAGGAAGATGTGTTAGCGTTCCTTGAAAGACGGCGGGGGCTTCTGGACGCGGTGGTCATATCGGGGGGAGAGCCGACACTGCAGCGGGATCTGCCGCAGTTTATCAGGCGCGCCAGGGAGATGGGCTTCCTTGTCAAGCTGGACACCAACGGCACTAACCCGGAGTTGCTTGAAGACCTGGTCGAACAGCGAATGCTGGACTACGTGGCCATGGATGTAAAGGCGCCATTCTGTAAATACCGCCAGGTCTGCTGTTCGCCGGTAAACACCGAGAAGCTTGAAAGGAGCATCGGTATCCTGCGAAGGGGCGGCGTGGAATACGAGTTTCGGACCACCTACACCCCTGAGCTGGACCAGGAGGATCTTTTGGACATCGCTAAGAGCATCAGGGGCGCTAAAAGGTATGTCGTCCAGCAGTACAGGGAGGTTGATCCCTCAAGCGGGACATATACCGGCCGCGCCGAGAAGAGGAGCCTGTATAAAACCATCCGGGACGACATCTCGAAGAATGTGGCCAGTATACAATTCAGGGGTGAATTTATACTGGTGTGACAAGATTTTAGACGGCCTCTCCTTTTATACCCCAGGACATATCCACATAGCCCTTATATCCTGAAGCCGGCTTTTATAGCCGGCTTCTCCCATACACATGGGACAAATCCCCTTCATACACTGTATTATAAGGCCACCTGAAGGGGAGGGTAAGGCTTTGCTCAGAAAGAAGTTCTCGATCATCGGCGGTGACATGCGCAATGTCTACCTTGCCGACCTTCTGAAAAAGGATTACCAGTATGTGGAGATATATGGGTTCGAGAAGAGCGGCAAGCCATGGGCACTAAAAAGCACACCGCTTGATTTTGTTCTGGAGGGTTCCCGCGTGGTGGTCGGGGGAATCCCTCTGATAAGCGACAATGGTTTTCTCAACATGCCTTTATCAAAAGAGAAGCTGTGCTTGAGCGAACTTATTGAAAAGATACCCGAAGATGCCCATCTTATTGCAGGAAGGATACCTGACTCGGTGAAGGAACAGCTAAGGCAAAAAAAGGTGAAATGCACCGACCTCTTGGACCGGGAAGAGATGGCTGTTCTGAATGCCGCCTGCACAGCCGAGGGGGCCGTGGGAATCCTTCTCCAGGAGATGCCCATAACCCTTTTGGGCAGCCGTATCCTCGTCGTCGGATACGGAAGGATCGGCAAGAACCTGGCAAGGCTTCTTCATGGCTTTGGCGCCGAGGTATGGGCGGCGGCCAGGAAATACTCCGATATAGCCTGGATCGAAGCCCGGGGGCTTAAGCCCGTCCCCATGCACCAGCTGGCGCGTTATGTATCGGATATGGATGCCATCGTCAACACGGTTCCGGCTCCCATCATAACAAAGGATATCCTTGAGAAGGTACGTGCCGACTGCTTCTTGCTGGATCTGGCCTCATCACCGGGAGGGATTGACTTTAAAGGGGCGGAAATCTACGGACTCAAGGTCAGATGGGCACTTTCCCTTCCCGGAAAAGTCGCTCCCCTGACCGCAGGGGATATCATCAGGCGTACGATCTACAACATTCTGGAGGAAGAGGGGGGTGTTCTGTCATGACTCTGAAAGGAAAGCACATAGGCTTTGCCATCACGGGATCATTCTGCACGATTTCCGAGGCGCTGATCGAGCTTGAGAGGCTTGTCTTCCTTGGCGCAGAGGTTTACCCGATACTGTCCGCCGCGGTGGCCTCGACCAATACCCGGTTCGGCCGCGCCGACGATTTCCGGAGGCGTATAGAGATGGTCACAGGCAGGGACTGTATCGATACCATAACCGAAGCCGAACCCATAGGCCCCAAGAGCATGCTGGACCTGATCGTGGTCGCGCCGTGCACCGGAAATACGCTGAGCAAGATCGCCAACGGCATCACCGATACACCTGTTACAATGGCTGTAAAGGCACAACTGCGGAACCTAAAGCCGGTTGTCCTGGCCATAGCCACCAATGACGGGCTTGGAGCCAACGGCAAGAACATAGGAGCGCTTCTTAACACCAAGAACATATATTTTGTCCCCTTCGGACAGGACGACCCTGAAAAGAAGAGCAATTCCCTGATAGCCAGGTTCGGGATGATCGTGCCCACCGTCGAGCATGCCCTTGAAGGAAAGCAGATCCAGCCGATATTGGTGTGACAGCGCCGTCTTCATGGCATAAAATTTCTTGACAATAAAATGACTTCGTGCAATACTTGTCTAAATACCTTCCCTGTTGCCGGCGACAGGGTTTTTATTTGTCATGTTACGTTGACTCATGGCAGCTTACGGTGATACGCGTGACATCGGAGGATTTTTATGAAAGTACTTGACCTGAAAGACAGAAAATACTGGAAGCTAATGATCGCCATAGGACTTCCCATTGCCCTCCAGAACCTTATTTTCAACGGTCTCAACATGGTGGACAATATCCTGATCGGGGGTCTCGGGGAAGCCAATATTGCGGCAGTAGGAATAGCCAACAAGCTCAGCTTTGTCTTCAACCTGTTCCTGTTCGGGGTCAACAGCGGGGCCAATATATTCAGCGCCCAGTTCTGGGGCAAGAAGGACCTTACAGGTGTGCGCAGGGTCCTGGGGCTTAGCCTTTTTATGGGCATGGTTGTTGCCGTACCATTTATGATTGTGGGAGTCCTGTTCCCTGAAACAGTTATCGCGCTGTTTTCCGATGATCCGCTGGTTATAAGCCAGGGGGCCGCGTACCTGAGGATTGCTGCGGTTTCCTTTCCCATAAGTGCGGTTACTTCCTCATACGGCATGCAGTCAAGGGGTGTGGGACGCACGAAGATTCCCCTTTTGTCCAGCGCCTCGGCTCTTACCTTCAATACGATATTTACATATCTCCTTATCTACGGAAAGCTGGGACTGCCTGAAATGGGCATAAGGGGCGCTGCCGTGGCTACCTTGTTTGCCCGTGTCATTGAATGCGGGCTCCTTGTGGGGCTTATCTACAGGAACAAGTTTGAGCTGGCTGCCCGGTTATCCGAATTCTCGGGATATACCGGTATGTTCCTGAAGCGCTTTGCCCGGTCCGTAGCGCCGGTTATAACCAACGAGCTGCTATGGGCTGTCGGGGTTACAGGCTACACCTATTTCTACGGCCGGCTGGGTACAGAGGCAGTGGCAACCGTCCAGATCATGGACCTGGTAAACGGCATCTTCTTCTCATTGTTTGCCGGTATAAGCAATGCCTGCGGGGCCATAATCGGGAACAAGATAGGAGCCGGCGAGGACAACACGGCAAGGGTTTACGCGAAGCGGTCGGTGGTTGTGGTCATGGCCTTGGGAGCCTTGGCGGGAGGGCTTATGGTGCTTGTTGCCCCGCTGTTCCTGGGCTTCTTCAATATCAGCGACGTGACCAGGGAGCTTTGCAGGATTTCCGTGCTGGTATATGCCGCATTCAATGTTCCCAGGGTTGTAAATATGGTAATTATCGTGGGGGTTTGCAGGGGAGGAGGCGATACCCTGTTTGCCATGGCAATAGACGTGCTTGCCCCATGGCTTATCGGGCTTCCCATGGCATACCTGGGCGTTGAGGTATTCGCATTCCCGGTCTATTTTGTCATGGCCATGATCTATACCGAGGAAGTGGTCAAGAGCATCCTCGGCGTGATAAGGCTCCTTTCGAACAAATGGCTGCATAACCTGGTCAGAGATATTCCCCAGGGGGAAGAAGCGGCAGCTACGGCAGAAAGTTCGTGATTGCCTGTGTCTAAATGATTGTAAAATGACGATGTTACAGGCAGAGGCTGATGCATTCAACCGTAAAGAGATATACGGAGGAGAGCGCGAATTGCTGGAAAAGGACCTGTATGAACCGGTGAAGAAGTGGCTTGAAGGATGCGGGTTTACCCCCAGGGCAGAGGTCCGGCACTGTGACGTCGTGGCGGTAAAAGGCGATATTGTCCTTGCCGTGGAAATGAAAACCTCGCTTAACCTTGATGTCATTCTCCAGGCTGTTGACAGGCAGCGGTTCTGTGATCTTGTATATATCGCCGTTCCTAAAAAAGGGCGCGTTATTTTCACCAGGCGGTGGAAAATGCTCTGCCACCTGCTGCGGCGGCTGGAACTGGGGCTTTTGCTGGTTAATTCAAGGGACGGAGAACAGTGGGCGGAAGAAAGCATAGCGCCATTGCCCTTTGACCGCGTCCGAAGCCGCCAGCAATCCGGGAGGAAAAGGAAGCTTGCCCTTGAAGAATTCAAAAACCGCCATGGCGATTACAACGTGGGAGGATCGTCAGGATCCAGGCTCGTTACGGCTTATCGCGAACAGGCCCTGCTGGTAGCCTCCCATCTTTCGCGCAATGGACCCATGACACCGAAGGCGCTCCGTGAACTCGGATGCGACAAAAAGAAGACCCTCGGCATCCTCTATGACAACCACTATGGCTGGTTTGAGCATGTGTCCAGGGGCTTGTACGGCCTCAGCGACAAAGGCAGGAAAGCCCTTGAAGAATACCAGCAGATCATAAAGGAACTGGAATAACCGCAATTCTCCTGAAATGCATTTCTGAACGTGGAAGTATAAACAGCGTACGGATAACCCGCCGCGCATGGAATGCAGCGAAAAATGGCCTGTCAGTGCTTAACCATGCTGCCCGATGACAGGCATATGGACTGTATTTCTCTCCTTGCATTTTTTTAACTTCTATTATATAATTAATGGGAATGAACACGCGTTCACAATGACTCCAGTGGTGGTTGGATGAAGAGCGAAGAGATAGCAAGGCTTGCCGGAGTATCCAGAAGCACAGTCTCAAGAGTGATCAATAATTATCCCAATGTGCCTGAGAAGACCCGGGAAAGGGTAATGAAGGTAATCAGGGAATACAATTATGAGCCCAATCAGTCTGCCCGTGTCCTTGCAGGGAAAAAAACCAACACCATTGGGCTTTTTTTGTTCACCATTTACGATATCAACAGCCCTTACCGGATATATAACAACGGGTATTTTTCACCGTTTGTGGATTCCTTTGTGGACATAGGCAACTCCATGGGGGATTATATGCTGGTCCACACGATTTACAAACCTGAGGAGTGCTGGCGTATCCGGCAGACGTTTTTGCAAAAAAGGATAGACGGCGGTATCATCATCAGCACCGATAAAAGCAGTGAACTTGAGTCCATCTTCCGCGATGTGTCCCATCCCATCGTCATCATGGATTACGATCCTTCGGTTATTGAAAAGACCATGGGTCCCGAAGCAAGGATCGCTGTTGTGGACCTCAATGATGAGAAAGGCATAAACGAGGCGGTAGATTACCTGGTATCCCTGGGGCATCGAAGAATAGGCATGATCGCGGGAAGGCAGACCTCCTATTCAGGGCTCAGGAGGCGCGAATGCTTTGTAAGAAGGCTTGAGCACCATGGGCTGCCCGTGGATGACCGCTATATGATCAAGGGGGACTTTACCTGGGAAGCTGTGGTTCCCGAGATAGAGAAACTTATTTACAGCCAACAGCTTCCTACGGCCATGATAGCATCCAACGACTTAATGGCCATGGCAGCAATAGAGACTTTCAAACGTCACAGCATAAGGGTGCCCGAGGATATCTCCATAATCGGCCATGACGACATCCCTACCGCGGCCATTTACAAACCCGCGCTGACCACTGTACGGATACCCTTCTTTGATGTGGCTAAGAAGTCCATGGATATGCTGTCAGAGCTTATTGAAAACGACACGCCAAGGTTTACGGTTTATAAAGCCGACGTGGGATTGGAAGTCCGTGAATCCTGCAGCAGGATTTAGCAAGAGGAGGTTAGCATATGAGATTTGGCTATTTTGATGATGCAAACAGAGAGTATGTCATCGAAACCCCAAAAACCCCGTATCCATGGATCAATTACCTGGGAAACGAAGGCTTTTTCGGCCTGATTTCAAACACCTCGGGTGGCTACTGTTTTTACAGGGATGCCCGACTGAGGCGCGTGACCAGGTACCGCTACAACAATATTCCTGTGGATAACGGCGGCCGTTACTTCTATATCAATGACGGCGGGGATGTCTGGACACCTGGCTGGATGCCGGTCAGGAAAGATCTGGACGCATATGAATGCAGGCACGGACTGGGATATACAAAGATTCGCGGCGAAAGAAACGGTATATCAGTAAGCCAGTTGTCTTTCGTCCCGCTCAAGTTTAACGGTGAGGTACACCAACTGACGATCAGGAACAGGGTTTCGGCGGAAAAGCGCATCAAGCTGTTTTCCTTCGTGGAATGGTGCCTTTGGAATGCCTGGGACGATATGACCAACTTCCAGCGCAACTTCTCAACAGGGGAAGTGGAGGTGGAAGGCTCGGCGATCTACCATAAGACCGAATACCGGGAGCGCAGGAACCATTATGCCTTCTTCTGGGCAAACACGCCTGTCGATGGATTTGACACCGACCGTGAGGCCTTCATAGGCCTGTATAACGGTTTTGACTGCCCTAAGGCGGTTCTTGACGGAAAGCCCGCCAATTCCATCGCCCATGGATGGCAGCCCGTGGCTTCCCACTATTTCGACCTCACGCTGAAGGCCGGGGAAGAGAAGACCATCATATTCGTGCTGGGCTATGTGGAAAACCCGGATGAAGAGAAATGGGAAGCTCCCAACGTGATCAACAAGAAGCGGGCAAAGGCCATGCAGGAGCGCTTTATGACCACTGGGCAGGTCGACAGTGCCATGCAGGAGCTTAAGGCATATTGGGATGACCTTCTTTCGATATACATCCTGGAGAGCCATGACGAGAGGCTCGACAGGATGGTAAACATCTGGAACCCGTATCAGTGCATGGTTACGTTTAACATGTCCCGAAGCGCGTCCTACTTTGAGTCGGGTATCGGAAGGGGCATGGGATTCCGTGATTCCAACCAGGATCTCCTTGGATTTGTGCACCAGATCCCGGAAAGGGCCCGGGAACGTATCCTTGATATCGCGGCCACACAGTTTGAGGACGGCGGCTGCTATCACCAGTACCAGCCCCTTACCAAGAAGGGCAACCATGATATTGGCGGCGGGTTTAATGACGATCCCCTGTGGCTGATCCTGGGCACGGCAGCCTACATAAAGGAAACCGGGGACTATTCAATCCTCGACGAGCAGGTGCCTTTCGACTGCAATCCCAACAACACCGCGACCCTTCTGGAGCACCTGACCCGCTCTTTCTACCATGTTCCCAACAATCTCGGACCTCACGGGCTGCCGCTTATCGGAAGGGCTGACTGGAACGACTGCCTCAACCTGAACTGCTTCTCCACTACTCCCGACGAGTCATTCCAGACCTATGGCGATCCCGACGGCAGGGTTGCAGAATCTGTGTTCATAGCCGGGATGTTTGTATTCATAGGTCCTGAGTACTCAGCTCTTCTCAGGTACAAGGGCATGAATGAGGAGGCCGACAAGGCCGACGCGCTGATCGCCGAGATGAGAGAGAGGATATACAAATACGGCTTTGACGGCGACTGGTTCCTGAGGGCTTACGACGCCTTCGGCCAGAAGATCGGGAGCAAGGAGAACAAGGAAGGGCAGATCTTCATTGAGCCCCAGGGTATGTGCGTTATGGCCGGTATCGGCGTTGAGAACGGATATGCCATAAAAGCTCTCGATTCGGTGAAAGAAAGGCTGGAAACCAAGTATGGCATCGTACTGAACGATCCGCCGTACACCACCTATGACAAGAGCAAGGGCGAGATAACCTCGTATCCGCCGGGATACAAGGAAAACGCGGGCATTTTCTGCCACAACAATCCATGGATTATTTGCGCCGAAACGGTGGTGGGCCGCGGAACACGGGCATTTGAACTGTACAGGAAGATAACGCCTTCCTATTTGCAGGATATCAGCGACCTGCATAAGACAGAGCCATATGTGTACTCCCAGATGGTGGCCGGAAAGGCTGCCGCACGTCCCGGCGAGGCCAAGAACTCATGGCTTACCGGAACGGCTGCATGGACATTTACATGCATATCCCAGTGGATCCTGGGTATCATGCCCGATTACGACGGCCTCAAGGTTAACCCGTGCATACCTGCCGACTGGGATGGATTCACTGTCAGGCGCAAGTTCAGGGGAGCCTCATATATTATTAGGGTCTCCAATCCCGACCATGTGGAGAAGGGTATCAAGTCCATCACCGTGGACGGCAAAGAGATTTCGGGCAACATCCTTCCCGTATTCAACGATGGCGCCGAGCACGAGGTCCATGTTATAATGGGCTGAGGCCGTGCAATATGCCGTAACTCTCCTAATAAAGCGGACACATAGTGTCCGGGGCAAAGAAGGAACCGCCATACTGCGGTTCTTTCTTTTATGTATAAAGGCGACGAGTAAGGCAGGGTGCTATTTTTACCTTGCCCGGAACTGTCGTTGCGCGCGAAACCATTTCCTATCATGTCATTGTGAGCGCAGGGTGCCGGGTGTATGCTACCCTTACCACCGTGTTCATGCTGGTGGACAAAAGGGTTGAAAAGGAGTCTTGATAAAGTGGATAATAGAAGAAACGAGTATAAGGGAGATCATTTTGAAATACAAGAAGGTAACCGGGGGCCGGTTTCTGTCCCGGCCCAACCGGTTTATCGCAGTTTGCGAGATAGACGGCGCAATTGAAACCGTTCATGTGAAAAACACGGGGAGGCTGAAGGAACTGCTGGTTCCGGGCACCCCTGCCTACCTGGAGTATTCGGACAAGCCCGAAAGGAAAACCCGTTATTCGCTGGTGACGGTGGAAAAGGTAAAGTGGCTTGTGAACATAGACAGCAATGCCCCGAACAGGGTTGTGGCGGATGCGCTGAAAACAGGTGTTCTGAAGCTTCCGGGAATGCCCGTCCTGGATCATATCAAGCCGGAGCATGGATACGGGAAGTCGCGGTTTGATTTGTATCTTGAAGGCGGCGGTATGAAGGCTTTTATGGAGATTAAGGGCGTCACGCTGGAGAAGGACGGGATTGCCATGTTTCCCGATGCTCCCACCCTGCGCGGGGAAAAACATGTCCACGAGCTTATCGCTGCAAGGGAAGAAGGCTACCAGGCCTACATCCTGTTTCTTATCCAGATGAAGGGCATTAGCTTTTTTACTCCCAACGACGAAATGCACCGGGCTTTCGGGGATGCGGTAAGGCTTGCCGCAGAAAATGGCGTCCATGTTCTTGCCTACGACTGCCATGTGGAACCCGACAGCCTTACGATCGCGGACCCTGTGGAGGTAGTGCTGTAATTCCTTTTAGTCCGCTGTCGTGCTGAATCAAATCTTTCAGGGGTGGTCCTGGTTGAAACTGGACAGGATGCTGAGCATCATAACCATTCTGCTTCAGAAGGATAAGGTGACCGCGCCGGAACTGGCCGAAAAGCTTGAGGTTTCCCGGAGGACCATCCTCCGGGACATAGATGCCATCTGCCAGGCCGGCATTCCGGTTATAACCATGCAGGGAGGCGGCGGAGGAATAAGGATAGCCGACGGGTTCAAGCTGGACAGGAGCGTTCTTACGTCGGAGGAACTGCAGAGCATTATTACGGGCCTTAGGAGCCTCAACAGCGTATCCGACTCCTCAAATATAGAGAGGCTTATTTCAAGGCTCTCTCCCGGAGGCGAAGCGGTGGTTTCCATGCAGGAAAGCGTCCTGATCGACCTTTCCTCGTATTATAAAGGCAGCCTGTCCGAGAAGATAAGCCTGATCAGGTCCGCCATTTCAGAGAAGCGCCTGATTTCCTTTACATACTATTCCGACAAGGGGAAGACCAGTCGCGTGATCGAACCCTGCTTCCTGACCTTCAGATGGTCTTCTTGGTATGTTTTTGGCTTTTGCAGGTCAAGTGACGATTTCCGGCTATTTAAACTCAACCGCATATGGGACGTGGAGAAACTGGAGGATACGTTCCAGCAAAGGGAGATACCGCCTGAAAGAAGGGACCTGGACGGTCATCTGCAGGACCGGAACAGGTTGACCCTGCTGCTGGACAGGGAACTGGAATACCTGGTTGTGGACGAGTACGGACCCCACTCCTATGAAACGCTGGAAGACGGAAGGCTTAAGGCTGTCATTTCCTACACCAACCGGGATTATATCATCGGATGGATAATGAGCATGGGGGAGAAAGCCATTGTGCTTGAACCCGTGGATATAGCGCAGGAAATCAGGGAAAAAGCAAAAAAAATGTTGGATCGTTATGAACATGACAAATAGTTGTCATGTTCATGATGGTAGAATCTCGGTAAAAAGAAAATCAGGAGGTTATGATCATGGTTGAGTCCAGATGCGGTCTGATCTGCAGTGAATGTAAGTACAGAGAACCATGCAATTGCGGGGGTTGTGTCGCCACTAACGGTCATCCATTCTATGGTGTTTGCAAGGTAGCGGCCTGTTGCCAGGGCAAGGGTTTTGAGCATTGCGGGCAGTGTCCCGATATGCCCTGCGAAACGCTGTATTTCTTTTCCTATCTTGATAAGGAGCATGGGGACAACCCGCCGGGAGCAAGGATTGAAGTACTTAAGAAGTGGCTGAAGGAAGGGAATTGAAAAAATGATCCTGAATACATACGAGGAGTTTGTCGAACGTGTGAACCACCTTGGCTTTATGGCCTTTTCATCCATGTTGCCCGGGTTCCCGTCCCTTGACAGGGAAACAAGGCCCGGACAGTGGCATACGGGAGATCCCCAAACCGATCCCTGGTGCTGGAAGGACAGGGCTGCAAAGGAAAGGAAACTGGCCTTCGGCTGCCTGCTTGGCGGCCATAAGGGCTTTATTTCACAGGAGCTGTATCCTTACTTCTACGTGGCCTGCCACCCGCAGGAAGACATCGAGGAGCGTTGGTTCGAAGGAAGGGTCAGCCTGGTTGAATGGCAGGTATGGCAACTGTTATGCCAGGGAGGGGAGCCGGATACCGGGGAGATCAGAAGGGCCATGGGAGTCACCAAAAAGCAGGGTGCAGGCAAGGTAGACAGTGCTTTGAAGGAACTGCAGAGGTGCTTTTATATTACGGTTTCAGGCAACAGGAGAAAGGTCAGCAGGTGGGGCGAACCATACGGATGGGCGATTAATACCTACCTGAGGGTGTCCGACTGGGCGCCGGAATCATGGCTCAGGGGTGCTGATAGAATATCCCGGGAGGAAGCAGTTGAGCATATTCTTGACATTGGTGTTTCCATCGGCGAGTCTGTGAACCGAAATGAACTGGCACGGGTCCTGAAGCTGGGCCTGTAATACTTTCAAAACCGGAAAACGAGCGAGAGGGGTAAAGCAATGAAAATTAAGTTTAACGCAGCGGTTCTTATGGTTAAGGACATTGATGTGTCCAGAAGATTCTATGAAACTGTTATGAAGCAGGAGGTCCAAATGGACCTTGGAAAGAATATCGTGTTCAAGGCGGGATTCAGCCTGTGGGAGGCCGGTTGCGCGCACCCTGTCATATTCGGCAAGCCATTCGATCCGTCGGAGCCAAGGGGATATGACCAGTTGGAAATGTACTTCGAAAGTGAAAACATCGATGAGGTATACTCGGCGCTCAAGGCATCCGGTGTCGAATTCGTCCACGAGATAGTTGAGCAGCCATGGGCCCAGAAGGTTTTCAGGGTATACGATCCTGACCGGAATGTCGTGGAGGTTGGGGAACCCATGGAGATTGTGATTAAGCGCCTGCTGAATTCAGGGATGACTGAACTGGAGATCGCCCAAAAGACGTATATGCCCCTTGAGGCAGTGCAGGAAGTTACAGGGAGATTATGATTACGGGGTATTGTGAGTAGGCTTTGATGAGATTGCCGCGCCCAGCTTCGCTGGGCTCGCAATGATGTCATTGCGAGGAACGCAGTGACGAAGCAATCTCGCGTTGCTTCCTTCCTCATAATGACCTTAGCGTAAAGTTACTGTAGGGTAAATGGGAAAAAAGACCAGAGGAATTGAAAAGAAGATGTCATCCTGTTAAGATAAGAATTTGCAACAAAAACTCAACGAAAGGGTGACATCTTCATGTATAACAGTATACAGCATT
>JAAXZX010000018.1 GCA_012719645.1 Clostridiaceae bacterium | reverse complement strand
TAGCGTCGATCATTATCCGGGTCATAAACCATGTAGCAGCGTTCAACCGCAAGATTCGTGGCCTGAAGGATGCTGTCCTTTACCTGGGAGCCGACAATGTAAGGATGATAGCCATAGCCCACATGACCAGGTTGCTTCTGCCGGACAGCAATGGCCGCGCCAAACGGTTTGACAGAAGCAAGTACTGGAAGCACAGCATCGGCACATCAATCGCCAGTTCTATGATCGCTGAGAAGACAGGATTGTGCGACAAGGAAAAGATCTTTACATACGGACTGATACATGATATCGGCACTACTGTTCTGGACATATGCCTGCCTGAGCGGCTTGATGCAATATACACGAAGCAGCTTGAACAGGGAGTACACCAGATAGTGGCCGAAAAGGTCGTACTGGGCGGGATAACCCATGCGGATATCGGGATGTGGTTATGCATGGAGTGGGGGTTACCGGAAGAAATCACCAATGTTGTGGGGTATCATCATAACCCGTTCCCTGTAAAACATGTGAGCAATGAGGTAAAAATACTGTATCTTGCGGATTCTGTCAGCACAAAGTATTACATGGGTTTACTGGGGACCGATACGACATTTATATATGAAAACGCAGTCAGAGAGGCGCTGAAACTTCCGGAGGAATTCATAGATGACATTGCGGAAAAATTGCCGCGGGAAGTGGACAGGATATTCAGAAACAGGATTTATGGATTCTGATGCTCAATAACGCAACTGTTATGAAGATTCTCATATAAGGAAGCAATCAGCGATGCCTGTGAATCCGCATGTACTCGGACGGCGTCTGATTGAATTTCTGTTTGAATACTCTGCTGAAATAGCCCGTGTCATTAAACCCGATCCGTTCGGTTATTTCCTTCAGTGACAGCCCGGTATCCCTGATCAGTTTTGCCGCCATGTTCATACGAATCTGCATCAGGTACTGGTTTATGGACAGCCCGGTATGTTTTTTGAAATCGGTTTGCAGGGTTGTCCGGTTGGTATGCAGTTCTTCCGCGAGCCTGTCAATCGTTATCTTATGGCTATAGCGGGATTGGAGATAGTATATGGCGTCAATAGTCAGTTTTGAGTAACCGCTGTAGTTCTCCAGGGCTACGTTGTCATCCAGGGAGTCAATATCCCTTACCAGGGCAAACAGGATTTCATAAAGATATGACCTGCTGAGGCACGGCCATGAGATGGTATCCTGCATTGACAACAGGTGATGGAGCCTGTTGATCTTGTTTCCCATAACAGCCGAATCGCTGGGCGATAGCGGCATTATCTTCCTGTTTATCGGGGTATTGTGCTTAAATTGCTCCAGGTAAAACATATCCTGTGCTGTCGGGCCTCTCAGCCCATGGTCAGGTTCATTGATTATATTGGTGTTAAAGGCTGCATTAACGATCCATGGCTTGAACATGATAAGCTTTGCGGATACATCGGACAGTTCTGAAAACCGTATCCGGTCCTTTTCGTTCAGAAGCACCATATGTGCCCCGATTATGACATATTCTTTCTCATTAAGGTCAAAACGGCAAAGGCCTGTATTTATATGCAGTATTTTATAGTAATCATGACCCTCCGCTTCCTGGAGAACACCGAGATCTTCCGTGACCGAAACCGGAAACACATAGTTCTTGTAGTAGTTAAAACCGATAGTGTTAAGAGCCAAGCAAAACACCTGCTCCTTATCTCCTGATTTTGACATAATTATACTAAGGAGCAGGCATGTTGTAAATAATGGATACACCGGCCTGATTCATACATAAAAGAAGTATCTGTTAAAGAAGCCTATTAATACTTATAATGGTTCAGGATCATTACAGGTTTGCTATATGGATATGAGATGCGTATAGTTCATCAATATATTATTTATGCAGATAAAATAAACGGGACCGGATTTACCGGTCCCTTATGTAAAGCCCCCTTTAGTTTCCTGGAAAGAATGTGCTCTTCAGTTTCTCCCTGTGCAGGTAGTGTTCGGTGTTTTTAAGTTCGGATGCGGCTTCCCTGTCGAGCACGACAGTGACTCCGCCCCTAAACAACTGGATGGCCGATGCCGTTACCTGGGAAGTCACCGGCCCTTCAAGGGCCTTTGCCACCACGGCTGCCTTTTTCCTGCCATTGGCCAGCATCAGGATATTCCTGGCCTCCAGTATGGTCCCAATCCCCATAGTTATGGCAAAATGGGGCATTTGCTCCCTGGAGATTCCCGCTTTTTTATAAAAACTCTCATAGTTGTCGTCAAGTGTTTGCTTTGTAAGGATTTCCACCCTTGTCCTGGAGGCAAGGGAGGAACCCGGCTCGTTGAAAGCCCAGTGACCATCGCCGCCTATGCCCAGGAGCTGCAGGTCTATACCGCCGGCCTTCCTGATTTCCTCTTCATATTCTTTACAGAATTCCTCAGGGTTTTTGGCAAGCCCGTCCGGGATATGGATGTTTTCCTTCTTTACATTAATGTGTTTGAACAGTTCCTCATACATGAACCGGGCGTAGCTTTGGTCCATTTTATAAGGCTTGTTAAGATCGATTCCCACGCCCAGGTATTCATCAAGGTTAAAGGTTTTGACCTGTGAAAAGTCCAGGCCTTCTTCCCTGTGCATCCTTTCAAGTTCCCGGTATGCGCCGATCGGTGTGCTGCCGGTGGCAAGGCCAAGAACGCAATCGGGTTTCTGCCGGACCATGGACGCTATAAGTCCGGCTGCATACCTGCTCATCTCTTCATATGTATCCCTGATAATGATATCCATGAAAACGCTCCTTTGCCAAGGGAATCACTGCTATACATAACAGTGCTAATACAATATTTAAAACTATTACGGGCGTATGTCAACCTTAACTTTCGCCTGATCTGCAAACAGTAATATTGTATATGGTTGAAAAATATTGTTTTTTGTTACAGACAGGTGGTAAAATTATAAAGGTCCCTACTGGGAATTTTGATCTTTGCCCTCGTATGCTTGAGGGCCCTTTTTTTTGCCCAAATTGCAGGACAGAGGGCCTGTATAATACGGGAATAACAATCATACAGATATAATGGACAGCTTATTGGGGAGGTGCAGCCCAGGTTGCCTTCCTTTCTTGCCGGCATCCTGCGAAATTTCCTTGTCGCCTTCGGTGTTGTTATCGGCGCCAGCGTTTTTGCAGGAATAAGCGCTATTATTGCCAATAAGCCCCCTCTCGAAGCCATGATGGAAATTGCCGGTTCCATAAAGATCTGGGCCATGGCCATTGCCCTTGGGGATACGTTTTCCTCCTTCAAGGCTATCGAAAAAGGGATATTCCAGGGAGAATTCCTGTCTATTGTCAAGCAGGGCGCACATGTGGTTACGGCGCTTTTAGGGGCTAACGCGGCTTATGGCTATATCAGGCTCATACAGAGGCTTGGTGCCCTATGGGGGGAATAAGGACAAGAAGACCGGCAGTCATATTTGGTTTTTATGCCGGTATCATAACCGGGGTGCTCATTGGCCTTGCAATCATGACCACCATCGTAAGTTACCGCCTGGAAAGCTTCCACAGGATGAACGCATACCTGGAAAGCGTCATTGCCGAGAAGGACACAAGGCTGGAGCAACTGGAAAAATCGTTGAATACGGGCAAATACATCGTAAAATCCATTGATATAGTGTTCCTGTGCGAGGATGAAGGGGCGGACATCCTGCTGTTTGAAACCGAACTTAAGAAAAAGTATAACTCTCTTCTTGGGAAAGAGGTCAAGGCCCTTGACGCCGAAATGATACTCGAGGTGGCCGACAGGCGCATCTTTCGGCAGGATAACGGACAATACCAGCTCTTTGTAAAAAGGCTCATCCTGGCCGAGAACCTGAAGATATGGATTGAAATCCAGCCTCTTGATTAGTGGTTTGTGCCCTGGAATCAAAATAACGGGTAAGCTTCTCTGCCAGGATCCTGATAAATCCCTCTCCCGCTGTGGATGTTGCTGACTGGGTGAAGGCTACCAGGATGAAAGGGCGCCTGCAATAGACTATGCCCGCGTCGTTATATACTCCCAGCTGTGAATTGGTGCCTGTTTTATGGGCGACCTCATAATCCGGGTTTACCCTGGCAACCCCGACAGGAATGCGCGTGTTGTAGATATTGCCTTTAAGCGCTTCGTTCAGGGTTTCCATGTAGATATCGGTTTCCCGGTTTACATATATATTGTAGAGGATCAGGCCGGCGTCGCGGGGGGTGATGCGGGCACAGCGCTTTATGGTGCCGTATTTTTTCAGGTTGTTTTCCCTGCTGTAGCCTATGGCTCCCGACATCTCCCCGTATATCCTGCTGTCATGTATGCCAAGCCGGTCCAGAACCTCGTTGGATTTCTGGTTTCCAATGAGCCTTAATGCAGCGTTGGAATAGTTATTGTCGCTGTAGCTTATCATGTTCCTGATCATTTTAAGAAGCCTGAACTTTCTTCCGGTAACTGCGTCGTAATAGACTTCGTCAGCGCTCAGTTCGCCCCGGCGCATCATGTCGCACAGGATGTACCCCTGGAAAAGCTTGATTACAGAGGCGCTGTTGAAATAGCCTTCCTTCATGTTGTCATAGGGATCGACCCGGGTGAGTTTTTCGTTGACTCCGCATGTATAGTTGTTAACAAGGTCCATGACAAAAACGCCGTATACGGTTTTGATGCCCGATAACCGCTCGGCCTCGCCTATGATTGCCAGGACCTCGTTTCGGAAAACGGTGTATTCCCTGATGTCAAGGTCGGTTGAGGGGAAACTGTCAGCAATGACCACAGGATCATCAGGGGAGTCTTCCACAGCAGGAGCCTGGGGGTCACCATCCGGGGAACCGGGAGGGCTTGTTTCCTCGCTGGATACCAACGGGTCCGACATCTCCCGGTCCGGAAAAGCAGGCAGATTTGAATCTTCCTGCGCTGATGGGGATTCATGCGGTATTGTCGGTGTTGATTGGGCAGCAGGAGTGCCTGGCTGATCCGACTGTGCAGGTGCTGGCTGTTCTTCCGGCAGCGCAGCAGGCATTTCCCGCTGATCCCGTGGTATTGCTGAGACGATCCCTGTGGATGCGGATAAGGCTGCGGATATGGCTGAAATTTCAACAGCGGTTTCAACTGAAACGCCTTCGGGCATGCCCGGGCTTCCGGACATGGGAAGGAAAATGAGAGCGATGACGACGATGGCTGTGATGTATCTCAATTGCATGAAAGATGCCCCGAAATTTTAATGCACTGTTTCAATATATGGGCATGGAGTAATATTTTTTCCTGGTCCGTTTCCCTTATTTGTTTGTGCATTGAGAGAAATGATGGTATGATAAAATTTGACATATTTCCGCGCCGGACCGCCGGAAGGACTGGGATGGCGTTGATTGATAAGGATGATCTTACGTTGGAAAAACAGACTGTAAAGGATGAAGCAAATAAAAAGCAGCATGTAAAGGATGAGAAGATGGAAGCCAGGAAGAAAAGATGGTTGTACCTGTTGTTTGTGACAGCCGCCATGCTTGTTCTGACCGTATTCTCCATGGGTGATCCCCTCCGGGCGGGAGGTACGGTTGCCGTATCAGGGAACGGGAGCAACGGTATCATCATCAATGAGATAATGGCAGTGAATTATACCGGCCTTGCCGATGAGGACGGTGATACCGGTGACTGGATTGAGCTTTACAACCCCGGCAACCTTCCCGTAAACCTTTTTGGCTACAGCCTGTCGGACAAGCAGGATATCCCGAACCTGTGGACCTTCCCCGATGTGAAGATCATGCCCGGGGAATACCTGCTGGTATGGGCGGACGGTAAGGACAGGGTCACCAATGCCGGGATACACACGAACTTCAGGATAAGCGAAAATGAAGTGATCACGCTGTCAAACCCGTCAGGGACGGTTATTGATTCCGTGCACCTTGACAGGATTATTCCGGATATTTCTTACGGCAGG
>JAAXZX010000124.1 GCA_012719645.1 Clostridiaceae bacterium | reverse complement strand
CGGCGCATTCGAAAAGGCTTCCTTTTTTAAGCCGCGTCTGGTAAAATCCAATCAGGCTGTACCCTTTGGCGGGGTTTTTGTCGGGTTTTCGTCATTTACCGGGTATTTTGCGAATATGAACCAAACCGGATGTATTGCGTCAAATTAAGTGAAGAAGGAGGGTGGCTGCAAGGTGGCTCCTTCTGAAAAAATGAATGAGATTACCAGGCTTGTGGAGCAGTATGGCAACGACGTGCTCAGGACTGCGTTTGTCATGCTGAAATCCAGGGAACTGGCCGAGGATGCATACCAGGAAACATTTGTCAGGGTGTGCAGGTATTATGACAGTTTTCGCGGAGAGTGCAGCGAAAAAACGTGGATAACAGGCATTGCCATAAATGTTTGCAGGGATATGCTTAGAAGCGCATGGAAGAGGAGGGTAACAGTAACCGACGATTTCAGCCTCCATACTTCGGAAAGCAACACAGAGGAGATAATTGAGAGTAAGGATGAAAAAGAGGAGCTTGTCCGCTCCATTATGAAATTGCCGGATAAATATCGTGAAATGATCCATTTATATTACTACCAGGAACTTGATATAAAAGAGATCTCCCGGGTCCTTAAGATACCGGGAGGGACCGTGAAAAGCAGGCTGTTCAAGGCAAGAAGCCTGCTTGCGGAGATGATGGGAGGTGAGGCTAATGGCTGAGAACAGGAACATACTTCAGGATGATGCAATCCTGAACGACGACAGTTTTAAGGCAGCATACAAGGCAGGGCTTGATCAGCTTAAGGCCTCCGACGAACTGATTCAGACCACCCTGAACAAGTGCAGGATGGAACTGGAAACAACAGGTAAGAAAAGAAGACCTATTAACATATCTTTAACCCGGATAGCCTTAAGGTATGCCGCTCCCGTTGCGGCCTGCCTGCTGGTATTGGTTCTCCTGCTCCGTACACCCATGGGTCAAAGTCCAAAGCTTACGGCTGACTCCGCGCCTGCCCGGGCACAGGGGGCAAAGCCCATGGCGGATTCCGGTGCTGCGGCAGCACCAGGTTCATCTTCCTCTCTGATCGAGTATTCGGAGAAGTCGGCTGAAAAGCCGTCCGACAGAAATAATGCGGCTGAAGACGATTCAATTCCCGATTTGGTGCGTGTTGAAGGGAGCTTTATTAACACTCTCACGCTGGGCGAAGCCGGGCTGAACTCCATGGATTTCAGCGGCATTCAGACACTTGCCGGAGAAGATTTACCATCCTGGGCGGCCGATGCCATACTGGATACCTATAATATAGCGATGGGAACGCAATATACCTGTGATGAAAGCAACGCAATCATAGTCACGACCCTGAAGACAGGCGGGTTGGGGGCTGACGCCATTCGTGAGGCATCAGGCTTCGATGCTCTGCTTGGAAACCAGCAGTATTACCTGCTGCCGCTCAAGGACGAGAACGGTGAGTATACGATTCTTCTCCCGGTTGTTGAGTCGGCGGTATCCTATGATGATACCTCGGCCCCTCTTGATATCGCTATAAGCCGGGAAGGCAGAACATGGCTGTCTTCACAATACTCCGGGATATACACGGACCACAGCCGCGCGGAACTTCTCGTTGACAGGGAAGGGAATATGCAGCTTGTCCGTGATACATTCAATGTAAAACAAATAACCGGTTACGTGGTTGCTGACATCAACCGTGGACACGACTTCGTCATCGTTGTCAAGGCCGATGGCAAGGAATATGCCATACCATGTTTTGATATGGGTTTCGTCACTTCCGTTGACAACGGGAAGGCCTATCCTGTGCGGGATGTTTTAAGCAGCCTGGCAGACAGCCTTGAAGTGAAATGATGGAAATACAGCAATAAATTCTTATTGCCAGCAACAAGGCAGGCCATTCGCGGTCTGCCTTTTCATTGTTGATTCAGGACGATTTCGTTTTTAGCTTACGATTCCACGGGGCTTCAACAACATATTCAAAAGCATATTTCGGATGATGAAAAAGGGCACAGGAAGACGATACAAAGTTTAAAAAACCAGCAATATTCGGCAAAGGGATTAATGATTAAAAAGT
>JAAXZX010000123.1 GCA_012719645.1 Clostridiaceae bacterium | reverse complement strand
ACAACCGGTTTGAGCCCGGGGGCCATCTGACCCGGGCGCAGGTCGCCTCCATCCTGTATCGGTACATCCGGCTGACCCTTGACCCTGAAACAGCCCACGGTTGGGCGCTCAATGATGCCGGACAATACCAATACTGGCAGGATGGCCAGTCCCTCACCGGCATCCAGACCATCAACGGCGTAAAGTACTTCTTTGATGAAAACGGCATCCTGAAGGCCGGCTGGGTGAAGGACGGGGACAACTGGCGCTATTATGCCGGCAACCGGATGCACACGGGCTGGCTGGAACTTGTGGAATACGGCAGCGGCAGCAGGACCTGCTATTTTGCGGAATACGGGATCATGGTGTCCGGGAAGTGGTATTTGATTGACGGCAGATGGTACTACTTCTACGCCGACGGCTCCCTTGCCAGAAGCACCGTGGTGGACGGTTATGAAGTCGATGAGACCGGGGCATTGAAAACCGAATAAACAAGCAGTTCATGCCTTGAATGAGAAACCCTGAGGTATCCAAAACCAGTGCCTCAGGGTTTTTGGTGCAATGGGATAAATTCGCAGATTCCTTTACACAGCTTACTGTTTATCATACGGACTTTCCAGCTTCAGCGCCTCATCAGCCAGAAGAAACCCGAAATATTTTGCCTTTTCCCAGGCCAGTGAATCAAACTTCGCGTCGTCATGGGGCTCGTCGGTACCATTTTCAGGGGTCAGTTCGATGCAGAAAGAAGGCCTTGAAAACTCCAGCCTGAACCAGTTCTCAAAGCCGGCCCCGTAAACCGAAGGCTTTTGGGAGACAGGCATCAGTTCGTACCCGGTCAGTTCTTCCATGCGCCTGGCTATGTCCTTAACCCCGTCTATTAAATCAACCGTTCCGCTGTCGGCCCAGTAGATCACTTCCCCCTTGGTGTGGAAAGACGCGGAAAGCACGAAATCATCTGACCGGGCAAGGTCTATCATGGCCCGGACTTCGGGCTCGGTGGCGCTGGCGGCCCCTTTGTAGTTCTGGGACGCCGGCCTTCCCACTTCATCGTACTTCTCTTCCCAGCAGGCCGGGTACTGCCTGTTAAGGTCTACTCCGTTGATATTGGCCTTCCAGGCGCGGTAGCCCGATCCCACCATCGCCATCGCTTCAACATCCTCTCGGCTGCTCACAGCCTGAAGTCCGTTGTTGACCAGGTTAACACCGTCGGGGTTTACCATGGGAACAATAACGAAAGTCACCCTGTCAAGGATCTCCGCCGGGTTAAAATCTCCAAAGGACTGTCTTTTTGAGGCTTTTTCAGCATAGGTTTCCACCATCTTCATAAGAAAGCTGCTGGTTATGTATTCTCTGGCATGATGCGCCCCGCAAAGCAGGATCTTCCTGTCCCCGGTTCCCAGGCTGATAACCAGCAGATCCCTTCCCTCCACCGATTTTCCCGCTGATGACAAATCTATCAATTCCGGGTATGCATTCCTGAGTTTTTGCGCCTCGGCCATCATCCGGTCCCAGGTATAAGGGACGCAGGGATTGACGATGGCGGCGGGAGCAGGGTCTGTTGAGGGGACCGGATCAGGTATTGGGGTGGGCGTGGTTTTTGCATCAGTACCCGCGGAAGAACCGGTATAAGGAGCGGCTGATGAAACAGGATCGGACAGCCGATTTCCGGGGGCGGGCGTTGATTGGCTGGGTGTTTCAGCAATCATCTCTGAATTCCTGTTAGCTGAAGGTTTTTCCATAGATCTGCGCATACAGGAAGAGAACAGGCCTGCCATTGCCGCCAGCATGACAAGACATAGGGCAATGCACGCCTGTTCCCTTGAAGCTATAATATTATTATTTCTTGGTTTATACTTATGCCTCATAAAATGTCCAATATGCCGGGATCAAAGGAAGTATTCCACACCGGCCTCAAATATCCTCTGGTCCTTTTCGCCGGGAACATTTATGAAGGTGTTGAGGGCATAACGCTCATCATGTCCCATTTTGCCGAATATTCGGCCATCGGCGCTGGTGATGCCTTCTATGGCCAAAACCGAGCCATTGGGGTTATAAGGCGTTTCCATGGTCGGGTTTCCGTCCATGTCCACGTATTGGGTGGCGATCTGCCCATGAAGTTCCATTTCCTTAAGAAGATCCGGGCTGGCTACAAAACGTCCTTCTCCGTGGGATACAGCAACGGTGTATATTTGTCCAACCCTGGTCTTCGCCAGCCAGGGCGAGAGGTTGGAAGCCACCCTGGTCCTTACCAGGCAGGAAACGTGACGGCCGATGGTGTTAAAGGTCAGGGTAGGACAGCTTTCATCCAGGTCCCTGATCTCCCCATAGGGCAGGAGCCCCAGCTTCACAAGAGCCTGGAAACCGTTGCAGATGCCCAGGATCAGGCCATCCCTGTTCTTCACCAGGTTCATCACTGCTTCTGTGAGCAGGGGATTCCTGAATACCGTTGCTATGAACTTTCCTGAGCCTTCCGGCTCATCTCCCGCGCTGAAACCGCCCGGTATCATCATGATCTGGCATGAGTCAATCCTCTTCTTCATCTCCTGGACTGATGCTTCTATCTCTCTTGCAGTAAGGTTCTTCATGACGAAGAGGTCAACCAGTGCATTGGCTTCTTCAAACTTCCTTTTAACGTCATACTCGCAATTGGTGCCCGGGAAAACGGGGATAAAGACCCTGGGCCTTGCTGCCGGGGACCTTCTTGCGTCCTGCTTCCGGACCACGTTACCCGCAAAGCTTACAGCCGGAACCTTACCGTCCTGTTCACCAGACCTGGTGGGGAAAATGGGTTCAAGGGTCTCTTTCCAGGCAGCCAGCATCTCGTCTATGGACAAACTGCAGCCGCTAAACCGGACAACGGGTTCGTCGATGGTTTCTCCAACCACTTCAAAACTCAGCCCGTTGAAGTCTTCTTCCGGTTCAACCCAATCGGCAATCTCCAGCAGGATGGAACCATAGTCCAGCCTGAACAGTTTATCGAAAGGCATCTCATTCAGCCGGACACCGATTCGGTTACCAAACGCCATCTTGGAAACGGCTTCTGCCAGACCGCCGAACTTGAGGGCGGACGCGGCAAGAATGCCGCTCTTCCGCGCCAGGGAAGCTATAGCGGAATAAGTCCGGCCAGCCTGTTCAAAGTCCGGCAGGTCCAGTTCGTCCCTGTCAACATGCACCCATACAAGGCGGTTCCCCGGCTGCTTGAACTCCTGTGAGATGACGGTGTTCACATCTGCCGGAGCAAGGGCGAAGGATACCAGCGTGGGCGGCACATGAAGGTCCATAAACGTTCCGGACATGCTGTCCTTTCCGCCTATCGCCGCTACCTTCAGGGACAACTGGGCGTAAAAAGCGCCCAACAGCGCGCTGAAAGGTTTCCCCCAGCGATTAGGGTCCTTCCCCAGCTTTTCAAAGTATTCCTGGAGCGTGAGCCGGGCTTCCCTGTAATCCCCGCCCATGGCCGTCAGCCTGGCAAGGGATTCCAGGATGGCATATACGGCGCCATGGAAAGGACTCCATTTGGAAATATCCGGGTTGAAGCCATAGGTCATCAGGGTTCCCGTAGAGGTATCGCCGCTCAAAACAGGCAGTTTGGCAGCCATACCGTCCGAAGGGGTAAGCTGGTATTTCCCGCCGAAGGGCATTAGTACCGTGCCGGCGCCGATGGTGCTGTCGAAACGCTCCACCAGGCCCTTCTGGCTGCATACATTCAACCGTTTAAGGTTTGCCAGCCAGGCAGCTGCCGGGTCATGCCGCAGGGACTCCAGTTCACCGGGAAGGTGTGCAAGCGGGCTGTTCTGCCTCTCAGGGCTGGTTACCCGAACATACGTCTTCTGCCTTACTCCGTTTGTATTGATAAAATCACGGCTGAGGTCAACAATGGTCTTGCCTCTCCAACTCATCCTTACCCTGTTGGTATCGGTTACGACAGCCACCTTGGTGGCTTCCAGGTTCTCCTCGCGCGCTTCCCTGATAAAGGCATCAACGTCCTTTGCCGCAACCATAACAGCCATGCGCTCCTGGGATTCGGATATGGCAAGCTCTGTGCCGTCAAGGCCTTCATATTTCTTGGGTACGGCGTCCAGGTTGATATCCAGCCCGTCGGCCAGCTCGCCTATGGCCACCGAAACGCCCCCGGCGCCAAAGTCGTTGCACTTCTTGATCATCCTGCAGACCTCGGGTTTCCTGAAAAGCCGCTGGATCTTCCTCTCGGTGGGAGGATTTCCCTTTTGCACCTCGGCTCCGCAGGTGAACAGCGATTCCTGGGTATGCTCCTTGGAAGAGCCTGTGGCTCCGCCGCAGCCGTCGCGCCCTGTGCGCCCGCCCAGCAGTATAATGATGTCTCCGGCTTCAGGCTTCATCCTTACAACACTGCTTTTGGGCGCAGCTCCCACAACCGCTCCGATCTCCATGCGCTTTGCCACATAGTCCTCATGGTAGATCTCGGCCACGGTCCCGGTAGCCAGCCCTATCTGGTTGCCGTATGAACTGTACCCGTGGGCGGCGGTGGTGGTGATGACCCTTTGGGGGAGCTTACCCGGCAGTGTTTCGGAGATGGGGGTCCGCGGATCGCCGCTTCCCGTCACCCGCATGGCCTGGTACACATAGGACCTGCCCGACAGGGGATCTCGTATGGCGCCGCCCAGGCATGTGGCCGCGCCGCCAAAGGGTTCTATTTCAGTAGGATGGTTATGGGTTTCATTCTTGAACATCACAAGCCAGTCTTCCAGCCGGCCGTCGATTTCAGCCTGCACCACGATGCTGCATGCGTTTACCTCGTCCGATTCGTCCAGGTTATCCAGGTCGCCGGTCTTCCTGAGATATTTCATGGCAAGTGTGGCAATATCCATGAGGCATACCGGCTTGCTTCCCGCAAGCTCGTTTCTGACTTTCAGGTATTTGTCATAAACCGATTTGATCTTTTGAGGAACCGGGCCTTCATCAAAATCCACCGACTCGATCTCGGTCAGAAAAGTAGTATGCCGGCAATGATCCGACCAGTACGTATCCAGCACCCTGAGTTCGGTGACAGTTGGATCCCGCTTCTCGGTGTCCCTGAAATAGGTCTGGCAGAACCTGAGATCTTCCAGGGACATGGCAAAACCCATATCCTTCAGGAATTGATTCAACTGGTCATCGTTCATGCCTGTAAATCCGGAAACCGTGGCTACATCTTCGGGAACGGGATAAACTGCTTCAAGGGTTTCAGGCTTTTCCAGCGAAGCCTCCCGTGTCTCTATGGGATTTATGACATAGCGTTTGATGGCGCTTAGATCTTCCTCTGTAAGTTCGCCCTTCAGGAGAATGATTTTTGCCACCCGGATATTGGGACGCTCGCCATGGGTCATAAGCTGGACGCACTGGGCAGCCGAGTCAGCCCGCTGGTCATACTGCCCGGGCAGGTATTCGACAGCGATAAGCTTCTCATCATCATCTGTTTCGATGGTTTCCTCAAAGATCCTGTCTACAGGGGGCTCGGAAAAAACAATGGTCTTGGCTTTTTCGAAATCCTCATCGGGAATGCCTTCGCAGTCATATCGCTGAAGGATCCTTACCCTGCGGATTCCTTTGATAAGGAGATTGTCCCTCAAATCTCTGAACAGCTTGAGAGCCTCGACATCAAATCCAGGCTTTTTTTCAACAAAAATCCTTTTTACAGCCATTGGTATTACCTCTGAAGATCAATTTTAAACAGTTGTCCTGTCGACTAATTAATTATATAGGATACTTCCCTGATTTTAAAGCAGTAAAACCGGATATT
>JAAXZX010000122.1 GCA_012719645.1 Clostridiaceae bacterium | reverse complement strand
TATACCTTTTTTCTGTCTTCAGGAGTAAAATGGACCCCAAAAAGCACATATCCTCTGTACAAAAATGCCTTTCCAAACCCGCATTAAAAAATCAATAGAACTTACTTATGCAATGCTGAATTTACTTCTGCATTTGAGCCAACTCAAGGAGCCGATACGGCAAACCATTCGCTGCATCATCTTTCGGCGCCCCCTCTTTCTCTGCGCTCCATAAAAAAGTCCCCCTGAAACATTTCTGTCCAGGGGGACCTGATTGGGATCAATCGATGAATACTGCCGAATACCAGTTTTGCGGGTCATTCTCATCTTTCAGCGTTTCCAGCGGCAGACCGAATTGATGGACTGTTTTGAATACATCGATCCCTACGCTGTGAAATGAAGGCCTTGCCTTTTTGGGATTGGCGCATCTGCCTCCTGAAAAACCGGTACATGCTTCACAGTTGGCACAGTCGCTCATGGAAAAGGCAAAGTAATACCCGTCAAGGAAGGCCATCCTCTCCACCTCAAATGAAATATCATGTGATTTCTTTTTGCTTGTGGAGTGGATGATAATGCCCCGCCTGTATCTTTTCAGCACTTTCTCGTATTCCCATGGCATCAGGGATCCCTTGCGGGACGGGCAGGTATGTCCATACCCCCAGTCGGAACAGCCGAACATGCACTTTAAGATGGTTCTCGAATCGAACGCAATCTGGTCGATTGTAAATGGTACGGCATGATCGGCTCCCATCTCCAATGCCGCTTTGCAATATTTCTCCAGATCCATTTTCCTGTTGCCTCGCTTTGCTGTTTATTCCCCCTGCAATGGGCACCAGATGATTATACACAATAAACAGGAAGGAATAAATACCTGGTTCTCCCTGGCTTAAAAGAGATCCTGGAATATCGTCTCTGTAACAGGGCTGATCAGGTCATGAGCCCAGTCTCCTTCCACCAGTTCGAAGGACAGGAACATGAACGCGCTGAGCAGGAAGAATATGATCAGCAGGATAGTCGGTACAACCTTCAGCTTCTTCACAGCCAGCTTGAGGAACAGGGTATAAATCAGCAGTATTGCTGAAATAACCGGGACCATAACCCTTATGACGTCAATAATAATATCTTCGTCGAGAATGGTATTAATCGGATTCTCGGATGAGGGATATGTAGTCCACAGATATACCCAAATGCCTATAAAAGCCAGCATTGCTATCCACAGTATCGTAAATACCCACGGGAACTTCTTCTTCTTTTTAGCCATCTTCGGAACTGCCGGCTGCTGCGCCTGCGCAGGATAACTTGGCTGCTGGAAGCTTTGTGCCGGCGTGGGCTGCTGGTAACCGGACTGTGTAAAGCTTTGCGCATAAGGCTGCTCAACCTTCTGGGGTTCCGGATAAACTGGCTGTTGCTGCTGCGGGGCAGCTGCAGGGCTTGTATAAACGGGAGACTGTTGTACTGTTGAAGGCTCCTCAACCGTCGTTTTCTCTGTAACCTGCTCTGGCTGATCCCATGCTTCAGGGGCTGCATCGCTGTCAGCTCCGGAAACGCTATCGGGAGTGGTTTCATTGACATCTGCAATAATGGGTTCTTCAGGGGTTTGAATCGTCTGTTCAGGCTCTTTAGTCAGCGTTTCCTGCTTCTGGCCGCAGTTCGGGCAGAACACAGCTTCAGCAGGCATACTGCTGCCACAGGATGAACACATTTTGATATCTCCCATGAAATCGCCTCCAATACTTTCTATTAGGTAGATTCTATCAAATTGTGAAAATACAATCAACAGCAATTTCCAAGCCGGTAAATGGGATGAAAAGCCGTTATTATATTTGTCAGGCCAGTCTACGGACAGCACCGGCGCATGATTGACGCTGCCGGCAATCCATGCTAATATAGTTTTAAATCTTAAAGAAAGGACAGCTTCCGGACACCCACGGATACGGTGCCGGAACAGGGTGGTACGATGATGATTCGCTGATTTCGGATTGGTTAAGCATTATGGCATATTCTTATTGTTTATGCATTATCACATGCTTCGTATGTTCCGGAATCGGCGTTGCTATAAACTTTTTGCGTATCATCCTTCCCTTCAGGGTTGTTGTTTGATGCGTGCCTTCTGCCTTCCGGAACACTTCGGGAGGTTATTTTTATGTCTTTGGTTCTGCAGGCAGACAATATTGGCAAAAGCTACGGCGAACAGCAGTTGTTCAAATCACTTTCATTGAAGATATATTCGGGTGAGCGCATAGGGATTACCGGACCCAACGGGGCCGGCAAATCCACACTGCTGAAGATCCTTGCAGGAATGGAAAGCCCTGATGAAGGTTCTGTCAGGATTTATACCTCTTTCTCATATCTTAGGCAGCAGGACGACGGTGTTCCCGAATCCATGGTCCCCATCCCTCATGCCAATGGCAAGCAGCGTCTTGCAGGAATGCTTGGTATGGATACATATACGCATCATGCCCATTTAAGCGGTGGTGAGAGAGCAAAGGCACGTTTCATACAGGCCTTCGATCCCGACGCCGGGATTCTTTTTATCGATGAACCCACCAGCAATCTGGATATGGAGTCTGCTGAAGTAATCCAGAAGGAACTTGAAGCCTATAAGGGAGCCCTTTTGCTGGTTTCCCATGACAGGGAGCTTCTTGACCGGCTCTGCGACTCAATAATCGAGATCATGAACGGTAAGGCCAGGCTTTTCACAGGTAACTACACCCGGTATGTACAACAGCGTGAAGCCGAATTCCAAAGGCAGGTTTTCGAATACGAATCATATATAAAGGAGCGTGAACGTCTCAGGGAACGGATCCTGGAACGGAAGTCCAATATGAGGTCCGTCAGGAAGGCTCCCAGCCGTATGGGAAACTCGGAAGCCCGCCTCCATAAAATGAAAAAAACCTCTATCCAGAAAAAGCTGAACCAGGCAATCGATCAACTTGAAACAAGGCTGGAAAAGCTTGAAAAGAAGGACAGGCCAATGGAGCTTCCCCAGGTGGCCATAAAGATCGATCCGCCAGGAAATCCCGTATCGTCCAAAGCCGTACGCGCCAAAAACCTTTACGTAGGCTTCAATGGCCGCAAGCTGATTGATAACGCCAGTTTTGAGATACCAACCGGAAAGAGGACGGCTCTCCTCGGGAAGAACGGCAGCGGAAAAACCACACTGGCCAACCTGATCGCTGAAAGGGACAGCCGTATCTCAATAGCACCGGGCGTCCAATTCGGCTATTTCAGACAGGATTTTTCCATATTGGATGAATCGCGGACCATCCTTGAAAATGTCATGGAAGGAAGCGAAAAACCGGAACATATGGTCAGGGGCGTCCTTGCAAGGCTCCTGATACCGGCCGGACATGTTAATAAAAAGGTATTCTTCATCAGCGGCGGTGAGAAGGTGAAGGTCTCCATAGCAAGGCTGCTGGTTTCACAGGCCAATTTTATCATCCTGGACGAACCTACCAACTACCTGGATGTTTTCTCGATGGAGGCTTTGGAGAGTGTGCTGCGCGATTATTCGGGGACACTGCTCCTTATTTCCCATGACAGGAAGTTCGTCGGGAGTATTGCCCAACGGCTGCTTATTATCGAAGGGAATCACATAAAAACCTTCGAAGGATCGCTTAAGGATTACCAGGAAAGACAGAAGGCAGGAAATGACCAGGACCATGCCGGCTCCAGCCTGGAGGACACCATCCGCCAGATGAAGATGGCCGAGTTGTCAGCCAGGATTTCCGCCTGCAGCGACGAGAGCCTGAAGAAGGAACTGGAGGCCCAGTATGAGGCCCTGCTGAAAAACAGGTAACCGGTATCAGGCAAAAGGGGAGGTTTATCGTGCCTCCCCCGCAATAATCCTTATGTTTATGGTTCAGCTTTCAGGGTGATTTCGGTCAGTTCCGGCCTGTTGAACAGACGCACGTTGATGACAGAATTGCCCAGCCCCCTGTTAACGTACATGCGGATGTCACCTTTCTCAAACAGACCCGCGTCATATTCAGGAAAGAAAACATGTTCGGGAGACAGAAGACCGCCTTTGAACGGGATCCGGATAACCCCGCCGTGCATATGCCCCGCAAGTATGAGATCAGCGCCCCATTTCACGTATTCGCTGAAATAGGACGGATTGTGGGTCAGCAGGAGGTTGAAGCCGCCTGACGCTGGTCCGAGGACTTCTTCGATGTATTCGGTCCTGAGCAGCAGGTCGTCGTCGGCATATGGCGCGTCACGGCGGGAGTAGTGGTAAAGCTCAAGCGTCAGGCCGATTATACGTATTTTGTCCCCATCCTTCTCCAGGATTTCGGATTTGTTGTCCAGGATATGTACGCCCGCTTCTTTCACCTGTCTTATGAACGATTCATAGCCATAGTCGGACTCGCTCTCAAACTCTTTCCATTGCGCGATTTGTTCATGGTTCCCAAGACACATGTAGATGGGATACTTGTCCCCTATTTCCTCCAGGAAATTCATGAAGGCCTGCCCGTCCCTGGCATGGGAACTAATCATATCGCCGGTACAGACTATTATGTCCGGATCAAAATTACGGATACGCCTGGCCAGGGCACTGTTCCCGCGCCCGAATTCAATGCCGTGCATATCGCTTATCTGCGCAATTTTATACCCGTCAAATCCCTTGGGCAGCCCATTATATGAAAGGGTTATTTTCGTTGTCTGAAGGCCGTAATTCTGCCAATACCAGAACAGGCCCAGAAAAATGATGAGAATAAGTATATACAGGCAGCCAAATGGCTTTTTTTTCTTCATTCTTCCACCTCTGAGCATCAATTATATATCGCTCCTCAAATCAATGTCAGGATGTCTCCCTGCTTTCCGCGGTAAAAACGTTGATTCCTGTTTTGCATAATAACAAGTATACAACATTATAGAAAAACGTCAGGTCAAAAACAAGGACTTTATGAACCCCATCCGTGGAAACCTTCATATAATGTGTTATGGCAAATGATGGGGATTTGACGCTGATGAAGGGATTTTCATGCCCGGATATAGATACCGGCTGGAAGCCTGTGATCCATGAGGACAGTCAAAACGCTCGGGCAGACAGGCCTTCGCTTATTGATAATGTGGATGAGGATAAGCATGCTGAGTATGACATGCCGGCAACTGATGCCCAAATCAGGGAAATCCTTCGCATGCTCGGGGAAATACAGCGTGAGATAGCATCCCTGAAACAAATGATAAAGGGCATGGATATTTCCTGTCGCGTACCTGAAGGCAGGAAGGGAAAGCCGCGCAAAAGGCGCCTTGCAAAGAAATTGACAGCATGGGGAGAGGTTGATCATGTCCGGAACGGTGAACCCAGTATATGACTGGCAGCAAATAGAGATATTCACAAGGCAGATACTCGGCAAAAAGGCCTTCCAGGATGTCTGCACGCTATGGCAGGAGAATTCCGGCCAGCAATCCGGAAATGGCGCAAAGCAACCCATGAGGCTTTATATTGTAAATGACGGGGCATGTCCTGGGGTATCCCCTGCTGCCGGATCCCCGGTGAAGTCGGTCAAACTGTGCAAGAGAGCAGCAGTTCCGGATTACCCGAAGAATACAATCACGGGAACGAAGAAAACACGTATCATCCACAGGTATTCACTTATTCTCCTGACCGAATATGAAAACGGTGAATTCCGGGTCATAACCCTTCCGCGCCAACTCTCAGCCCCGGGCTCATACAGGAAAGGTTCCACCATGGCTTTCTGCGGGATGATCAGCACTGACGGGCAAACATCCGTTCCACAGCGCATGAATGATACGGGCTGCAGCGAGAAGCTGGCCATCATACCTGAAGGAAACTCCTTTTCAGCCTTCGAATACATGCTGACCTTCCCGCTGAATGCCTTCGAGCCTGCAATCAGCCCCGTTGAACTGGAAAACCCGGGACTTAAGTCCACCATAATTCTGTCAAATCTAAGATATGAGACCGACATAATCGAACCCGTTACCGTACCAGCCGGAGAAGGCAGCTTAATATGGACTACCGCAGTTGACCTCATGGTTTACGAGGATATAACGATAAAACTGGGTGTGGACCAGGATATCATAGTCCAGGGGCTGTCAGAACCTTAGTATCGTAACCATACCCCTTTTTTTTGCATAACATATTATAGGACAACCTATCGGAGGTGAAGCCGATGAATGATACTTCAGAGCAGATTTTGGTACTTCAGTTGCTCCTTCTGCAGCAGAAAATACTCCAGTTGGCTTACATAAAAGGGCTTGTTCGGGATGAGCTTGTAAGACTGTATTTCCAGGAGCAGAATGGGAACGATTGCTGAGCCCAAACTCCTTTGGCACCTTTTCCAGGCTGCCGTCAGGTCGAGCGATGCACAGGCCATCTTCATCCCTTACCCATACCGGTCAATGATGAAAATGGCCTTTGGCAGCCTGGCGGTTTTGATCCTGTTTGTATGAATACTATACTTCAGGTTGATTATGGTTTAAGATCAGCAGAAGCTTGCTGATGATGTCTTCCTTTTCCCTCAGCTCCGACTTAAGCTTCGCGATGGTCGTTCTGCAGGTTTGGATCCCTTCTTCCAGGCTCCGGTTAAGTTCCCTGAGCTTTCGGTTTTCTTCTCTTATTTCGGACACGGAAGAATCATTTGAAACCGGTTGCCGCTCATCCTTCGCCTGAAAGAGCCTTTTTATTCTTATCAGCCTTACCAGGTTTTCAAGACATGTCATGGCGTCATCAAGCCCAATCTGGCCGAAAACCGCCTGCCAGTTTATGCTCTCGGTTCCGGTTCCGGGTTCGGGCAGTTCCTTGCTGCATTCGAAGATATTGGAATAGTATTTATCAGTTGCAATATACTCTGTTGAGGCGCTGATTGTCAGGTTGACCCCCGTACCGTCCCCCGTTATTGAATACCTGTATGCCATATCCTTTATGATGGGAATGATGAACAGTCGATCGTTTTTTGAAAGCAATCCAGGCACTGACAGGTCATGGAAACCCGGAAATAGCCTTTTCTGGCAGGACAGCTTCTTTACTTTCTTTATGCATGCCCCGTCGCTGTCCAAATGTTCGTATTCCAGTTCAATAATAAACGAAGCTTCAAGCGCCAGGGAATCCGAAACATGATATGTGCTGAACCGCATTTCATAGACAAAGCATGAGGTTATGCCCAGCACCCTGCCCTGAGCCTTCTCAAGCAGGCAAACCTCACCTTCATACAGGATCTCTCGTTCTTTTCTTGCCCTGCCTGCTATGCTCGTGGACAGAAACAACCGGGCACCCCCACGGGAACATCCTTTTAATTATATTCATAATAAGGGATAAAAAGCATAATCCCTGTCCCCCGCCCCTACAACATGAAATATCGCTAATCATTAAACGGACAGGGTTATAAGTGTTTTACTACGTGTGGGAATGTAATGGAAAACAGGATTAGTAACATAACATTGTTTAGTTATGCATCTACCCGTTTCTCTTTAGCTATTTCACGGGACTGTAACCCCATATGCATAAACATTGAGAAGCAGGGCTAATCATGCCCTGTATTAGCTTATAGCATCTTGCAGTTTCCATAAAATCCTCAAAAAGCCCCATATTTCTATCAAAAAAGCAAAACCCTGAAAGCGTTATGCCTTCAAGGTTTTCCTTGGAGCTGGAGGACGGACTTGAACCCCCGACCTGCTGATTACAAGTCAGCTGCTCTACCTGCTGAGCTACTCCAGCGAAATGGTGACCCCTAGGGGATTCGAACCCCTGTTGCCGCCGTGAGAGGGCGGAGTCTTGACCGCTTGACCAAGGGGCCGTCATCGGTGTCCGTGAGCCGGACAAAGTCTATTTTACTGGCTCATGGTCTGGTTGTCAAGATTTTTGACTTTTTATT
>JAAXZX010000121.1 GCA_012719645.1 Clostridiaceae bacterium | reverse complement strand
CTTATTATTGCCCGTAAGCAATCGTTTCTCAAAACATTTCAAGAGCATATCCCCCGAAATGAATATGACGAATAGCACCCGTCCCAGCCTGCAACTCTGCTGTATCTGATTATCAGCACCGTTATAAGAATAGCGACCCTGTTTTCGCCTGAGGCGCGAGAAATCGTCAAGGGAGACAGGATATATACGGGCAAGATTGTGAATCCCGTCAGGCTGATCATGGCGTTGAAATCCAGTTAGAAACACCCTTCATGTCCGCCAGTTCCGAGACGGCTTCCTTCAGTCGCCTGGCGCCTTCTGCGATGGCGTTTTGCTCAAGATTGCCGAAGCCAAGGATCAGGGTATCACAGGTCTCCTGCTGATGGATTGTATAATCCGTCAACAGATCCACGGATACCTTATGCTTAAGAAAGATCCTTATACTTTGGGCATCGAACAAAGGTTCAGGGAACACAACGGCGACATGAAGCCCGGAATTTGTGCCGAATATCTTTATGCTGTCCCCAAACATGTCACGCAGCGCATTTACCATGCAATGCATCTTTTTCTTATACCGTTTTCGCATGGCTGCCACGTGCTTCACATAAATGCCTTCCTCAAATATATGATGAAGGGCCATTTGCGCATGGGTATTGACCCGGCGGTACAAAAGCGACTGCACTTCCTTTACCCCTGGCGCCAGTTCTTCCGGTACAACCAAGTACCCAAGGCGCAAAAAAGGCGCAAGGGTCTTGCTGAATGTGCCCACATGGATGACCTGCCCCGGAGTCAACTGGTAAAGAGAATTGACCTGTGCGCCCGAATAGATAAACTCGCTGTCGTAATCGTTCTCTATGATATAATTGCGGTATTTTTCTGCGTAATCTGTCAACTGGATCCGCCTCTCTATGGGCAATGTCCCTCCGAGCGGAAACTGGTGCGAAGGGGAGCAGAAAATCAAACCGTCTTCCACAGGAGGGAGATCCTTTGTACATAAGCCGTACTGGTCAATTTTCAGGGGTATGAGGTTATAGCCGAACATCCTGAAAATATCCGGGACAAAACTTACGACTGCGGATTCAACCATCAGGTCGCTGACCGACTGCCTGAACAGCAGGGCGCACAGCAGCATGGCATCGGACGTGCCGTTGACAATAACGACCTGTTCCGGGGAACAAGAAATCCCCTTATATCTTAACAGGTACCTGGTCAGCGATTCGCGAAGAGGGAGGTATCCTAAAACCGATCCGTATCCAAGCCGGTCTTCGGCAACCTCCTGGATGCTCTCCTTAAGTGCCCGCAGCCAGGCTTTCACAGGAAAAGACTTAAGATCGGGAATACCGCTTGTGAAATCTATCCGGTATCTATGACGCGTGCGCCTGGCACTGCTTCCCGTTCTCTTCTCCGGAAGGGTGTCCTTTGGTACGGCGCCATCGAATTCTCCTGCGACAAAAGTACCTCTCCCGTGATATGCCTCAAGATAGCCTTCCGCAGTCAGTTGATCGTAAATCTCTATAACCGTATTCCGGGCAATTCCCAGCCTGCCGGCAAGCTCCCTCGTGGAGGGCAGCCTCTCTCCTTTTGCCAGTTCCCTTTTCAGGATTTTGGATGTAATGGCGTCATACAGCTGTTTTTTTACAGGAACTCCACTGTTCTTATCCAGCTCGATGAACATATCCTTACCCCCATCCCATCCTCACTGATCTTCCATTGATTTCATCGCATTATGGGCCTCCCTGAGCCGTGAAGCTATGGGAATTCCCTGCGGGCAGCGTTTTTCACAAAGCCTGCAATTAATGCATTTTGAGGCATCTCTTCCGTTGCTGACGGCTACCAGGTCGTAAAAAACTCTCCCGAACTCGGTCCACGGCGATAAGGCCGAATCATTGTAAACCTTGAATATTTCAGGTATGTTGACGTTCCTGGGGCACGGCATGCAATATCCGCATCCTGTACAACCCACCCTTACCTTACGGCCATATATATCCTTGACCTTAATCAGCAACTCCTCGTCCGACGGGCTTAACACATCTGTTTCAGCCTCGCTGAAAATCCGGATGTTGTCCTTCAGCTGGTCCATTGAACTTACGCCGCTCAGCACCACTTTAATCTCTTTTCGGTTATAAAGCCATCTGAAGGACCATTCCACCAACGACCTTTTTTCATGGTAACTGTCCAAAAGATTTATTACTTCCTGCGGCGGCTCACCCCCCAGGAGACCGCCTTTCAGGGGCTCCATGATCACCACGGGGATCCCCTTTTGCCCGGCATATTCCAGTCCTCTTACCCCTGCCTGGTGATCCCTGTCAAGTATGTTCAACTGTATCAGGCATATGTCCCACGGGTAGGTGTCGATGATCTCTCTGAACAGCTCATGTTCCGCGTGGAATGAAAACCCGATGGCCCTGATTTTCCCTTTTTTCTTCATCTCCTCCATGAAGGCAATACCGTTGGTCGACTTTACCTTTTCCCAACTCTTCCTGTCCAGGCAATGAAAAAGGTAGACGTCAACATGGTCGGTATCAAGACGCCTGAGGGATTCGCTGAAAACCCTGTGATAATCGCTGTAATCCCTTATCTCATGCATCGGGCACTTTGTGGCTATCATCACCTTTTCCCGGTATCCATCCTTTAATGCTTTGCCGACAACCTCTTCGCTTCCCGGGTATGTAAAGGCTGTATCGATATAATTGACACCTTCGTGAATCGCATGCCTGATCATCCTTATTGCCTCTTCTTCATCGATTGCTTCCTCTCCCCGCTGGTTCCTGGTTTGCGGAAGCCTCATGCATCCCATACCGAATCGGGAAACCTTATCGCTGATCCTTCCAAGTTTGTTATACACCATGTGTTTTTCCTCCCAAACCTAAGTTTGAATCCTTGTCAATTTAACTATAATCCAGGAAAGAGGTTCTTGAAAGTACCAATTAATTATGATTTTTTTAGAACCACTTTTTACACATGACAAAGGCAGGCTTTGAATCCGCCTGCCTTCGCCAGAATTTATAAATGTTCATGGGGGGTATGTATCCGTAATTGGTTTAAGTATAAAGAGGTGGAGCCTCCGTGTCATTATTAATCCGAGAACAGAGGTGTGGACAGATACCGCTCACCGGTATCGGGAAGCACAACAACGATATTCTTTCCGGCATTTTCCGGGCGCCTGGCGACCTGAGTGGCTGCCCAGAGCGCCGCACCGGAAGATATGCCGCAAAGAAGCCCCTCTGTCCTTGCCAGATCCCTTCCGGTGGCAAAAGCATCTTCATTCTCAACGGTTATAATCTCATCATAGATCCTGGTGTTCAAAACATCAGGCACGAAGCCGGCGCCTATGCCCTGGATCTTATGGGTGCCAGGCGTCCCTTTTGAAAGCACCGGTGAGCCTGCCGGCTCCACTGCGACAATCCGCAGGTTTGGGTTCTTTGATTTCAGGTATTCGCCGGCTCCCGTGATGGTGCCTCCGGTACCGATACCCGATACCAGGATATCAACCTTCCCGTCAGTGTCCTCCCATATTTCGGGTCCCGTGGTTTCCCTGTGAACAGCGGGGTTCGCCGGGTTAACAAACTGGCCTGGTATAAATGAGTTGGGAATCTCTTTCGCAAGCTCCTGCGCCTTTTCAATGGCGCCTCTCATACCCTTTGAACCTTCGGTCAGGACCAGTTCGGCGCCGTAAGCCTTAAGCAGGTTCCTTCGCTCAACGCTCATCGTTTCCGGCATGGTGAGGATGATGCGATAACCGCGCGCCGCAGCCACGGACGCGAGGCCAATACCTGTATTCCCGCTGGTGGGCTCAATAATAACCGAGTCGGGCTTTAATAAGCCTCTTTTCTCGGCGTCTTCGATCATGGCT
>JAAXZX010000120.1 GCA_012719645.1 Clostridiaceae bacterium | reverse complement strand
CACAATTGATAACATGAAGCTTTTTTAATTCCTCATCATTCATTGTGTATACCATCCTTTAAGACTATCAAATATATGTGGGGGGTGAAATATTCACGCGATAATCTTAAGGGTGAAATTATCATACGATAAAGACAGTGTTCCTTCTTCAATACTTCCCATAATGCCTGGTAATTGCTATAATATGAGGTTGTATGGTGAGTGTAATGACGAAGAGAAAACCTGGTCGTTTATGAGGTAGAAATGAGAATAATACAAGTGCTGGCGCCTGTTATAAGCATTCTCCCGGACAGGGTTATCCGGTATATTGGGAAAAGAGCGGCCGAAACCCTTCTTAATAAATATGCAAGAATAGAAGTAACGGGAGATGAAATCCTGTCCGAAAGGATAGGCAAACCGACGATATATATAGCAAATCATTTGAGCAACATGGATGGCATTGTTCTCAACAAGGTGCTTGAGAAGAATAACGTCATATTCATGGCAGGTATAAAGCTGAAAGCAAATCCATTTACATCGATATTCCTCAGAACGGTCAGGCATATCCCCATAAACCCGAACTCGGCTGACAGAAAGCCGATCAAAAAGGCCCTGGAAGTGCTGAAAACGGGGGAGTCGATCCTGATATTCCCCGAGGGGACAAGAAGCAGGTCCGGTTCCATGATAAAGGCCAAAAGGGGTTTTCTTCTGCTGGCAAGGCTCTCCGGGGCTGATATTGTTCCGATAGCACTTGAGGGAACGGAACGCCTGATGCCTATCAACCAGGATGATATGGGCAGGGAAACCCCGCATCATGCAGCAGTGAAGGTAAAGATAGGGCAGCCTTTCCGGATAGAAGAAAAGAACCCCGGCGGCGTTTCCGATGAAGAATGCCTGTATAACGCAATGAGGAAAATCGCCGAAATGCTTGACCCAAAATACCAGGGAGTATACGGGGACGGTTCCCCTGGCTCAAACCAAGGGGACGGTTCCCCTGGTTTGATTTGAACCGCAATCATCACCAGTCTTTGTACTTTACTGCCGTATTATTCTCTTTTGAAATACCGGGACTTCTTTTTTCAATTGTATTCTGTTTTCTTTTATACTTGTAATCGCTTCCCAAACTTGTTTCAATAATATCCTTAATCAGGATCTTTTTTATCATGTCATCTATATTTGCATATCCATGTTCATTATAGTTTATAATTATTTGCTCGCTTTTTGTCAGGATACTTACTTTATCATGTTCAACAAGAACCTTTAAGTCTGAATCAATTTCACGGGCTGATTTAACTATATCTATGATTAACGATCGCAAAGGGTTGCGCTTAACCCTTGATTTCATATTGGAATACCTGTAAATAAATAGCGGCAGTCCAAATAGTATTGATGGGACAATACTCATTCCGGCAATCGTAAGTACGCCTAATAAGAAATTAACAATCCCGGCAAAGACGTCATGACCGATATAAAACCCGGGCAATGCAAATATGGCGACTATCATTAATATAAAAGCGATAATTGCAGCAACGACACTACAGGTAACAATTCCGGAAATATATGATGAACGTTCAATCCTCCAGCCAATGACCTGAGAAATTATAATGGTTGCAATAATGGCGATTGTTTCCGTTGTAAGCCCTTCCCTGATCAACAGCGGCCATCCTCTTACAACCGCAAGTATAAACGCCATAATACAAACAGTAAAAATTACCCCAAGGATAAAACCGCGATCAGGAGTTGGTTCAGGTCGAGGAGAAATCGTAATTCCACGCTTTCCCGAATTATCTTGTTCTATCGGTTCACGCCTTTCTTCAGACACTATATCATCTCCCTGATTTCTGTTTCTCCTCCAGCTGCAACCCTTTGCACTTCTTACAGGTAGGATTCTTATTTAGTTCAAATATTACCATATGTTTGATTAATGGTCAATAAAGCGATTTATCGCAGCCATTTTAATAATCCCATTCAGCCTGTAAAAAGGCAGGGCTGGCCTGAAACCTTTCAGAACCGGTTTTTTTCAAACGCTGTTCTCATCCTTTCAGGCCAGTAGTCGCTATCCCCTCAATAAAATACCTTTGGCACAGGAAAAACAACACGACAACCGGCAGAACCACCAGGCAGGACATCGCCATAATGCTGTTCCATGCTGTTGTGGCTTCGTTATCCATGGTCATTCTGAGTGCCAGAGATACGGTGTATTTCTTGATGCTGCTTATATAAATCAGGGAGTTGAAGTAATCGTTGTATGTCCACAGGAACTGGAACAAGCCCGCCGAGAACAAAGCCGGCTTAAGAAGCGGCAGCAAAATCCTGATAAGTATGGCAAATGAGCCACAGCCGTCAATTGTGGCAGCTTCATCAAGCTCCTTTGGAATTCCGCGAATAAACTGAACCAGCATGTATGTAAAAAACGGATAACAGGCAAAGGCGGCCATAAGATAAAACGGGTAATAGCTGTCAAGCACTTTAAGATCCCGGAAAATGGTATAGCGTGGGATAATCAAAATAGCATTCGGAAGCATAAGCGTTCCTAACAGTATTGTAAAGAGTATCTTTTTTGCCTTGAACTCAAATCGCGCGAAACCATAAGCGACGAGCGCGCTGCTGACAACCGTAAGTATTGTGGTCGGCACCACCAGTAAAAACGAATTGGTAAAGAAAACCGAGTATGAATTTCCGCCGACGCCTTTCCAGCCATACCGGAACGATTCAAAGCTGAACGATTCCGGAAGCAACCTGACTCCTGCAAATATTTCAGCGTTTGT
>JAAXZX010000119.1 GCA_012719645.1 Clostridiaceae bacterium | reverse complement strand
CGCCTCGTAGGGACCGGAATAGATGAGGTTTCCTATCAGTATTGAAACGGCAGCCAGTACCTTCGCCGGTCCTGTAAACATGGCGGCACAGTACAGGGACAGACCAAAGGGCCTCAGGACTTCGAACAGGCTGGCCCTCGCGAACAGGAAGCAAAGAGCGATCTGGACAAGCTGAAAAAGGGTAAGCCTTTCGAACCAGGCCAGGAGTGATTTTAAGCCATGGTTTCCCGCTTTTATTTCCGACGTGTTATCCATTTGTATCCTCCGTTTCTCTTCATTTGTAAAAAGCAAACTTGCGGTTTTCTCCCGATGGTCCGCGCAGGTTAAGCGATGCGGCCAGAATACCGGAGGGAACGTCCAGCAAGCCGCGTACGATAATTATATGCGCGTGGATATGGTTTTATCATTATTGGCGGATACAAGGGAAATACTCCCGAGTGAAATTGCGTCCCTCGTTATCTTTATATTGCTTGCGAATAAAACAACGAATGATTAACTTGCTTATTATATTTACGTTTTCTATCAAGAAATGATAAAATGTTTGTAAAAGTATGAAGTTCTTGGGGTGAAATATGTCTAATACTAGTTACAAACCCGAGTATAATTTGATTCGTGATGCATATTTAGGTTCCCAAATGAGTAGATTTATGAAACAATTGGAGTATCTTGCTTATAGATTAGCCAAACCGGAAGATTGGGATTTTAAAGATCCAAAGTATAAAGACCCTTCAAGACCGTTGCCGATACTGTATAATTATATAAATTTTACATATGATAGGTTAATTGTGGAGAATAAAATTGCTATTACACAGGATGAAACTGCTATGTGCTTTAATACGGGTTTGCAGACACCTCTTGATTCTGATATATATGCATATTTTGTAAAAAATAAGAGGAATCCGGAGAAGCATAAATGGTATTTTATCAAGTTTTGTGATAGTAGTGACAGAGATTTAAGAAAATTTGCCCAGTTACCTGATATAGCCGAATATATTGAAAATGCAAGCGACTTGGTTTTTGATAGAAAGCTATTGCCAATTAGAGTTAATTATGAACATATTATTGTCGATAATAAAAGCAGGTTTGATGCCGTTTCTAAATATGAAGAGCATGAGTTAAGGCAAATATTGGAGGGTGCAATTATCAGAACACAAGAAAGAGTGCGTAGAAACTACAAAATAGCGATACCTCAGTATTATACTGATAAGCAATCAGGTGTATCAAAAATACAGCTTTTATTACCATTATGCCTAAAGAACCCTCAAAAGGCTGATTTGGCGCTAGTAGTTGAAAAAGACGGAATGGCATATGTAGCAAAGACAGTATTGCCACTAGATTGGGCATATATGAATTCAAGAAGGATAGTTCGTCCAGATGCGGATTGGATAACCGGAATCTAGAATATATACATGCAATGGGGAAAGAATAACAAAAAGATGAATAACCATCTTGCAATTGGGTACATAATATTATATAATGAAGTAGCGTTTATAAAAAAAGCATAAAAAACTTTGTTTAGGTTATTAAAAAAGTTACATTTAGATTAACACAAAACCAAAACCTGAAAAGTTTATTTGTTCGTTATCAAACAAAACTTCAAACTGCTAAACTAAACCGTTACCAAAACAAAAACGCAAAAAAGAAGGGAGACAGTATATACTGTCTCCCTTCTTTTTCACCGCATCATTTCGTCAAGATCTATCTTATCCACATCTTCGGGCATGATGGTTGTCAGTTCTTCGTCGGTCACGTTTTCCTTTCCGGCAAGCCGGTTCGCGTGTATGGTAAGGAGCTTTTCAAAGAGGTTTCGGACCGTCCTGGCGTTGGCAAAGCTGTCGCTGCGGGTCTCGTAAAGGGTTTTGAGCATGTTCCCGACTTTCTCCCTGGCCTCGTCGGTAGCCTTATACCCGTTCTTCTCGCACATCCTGTCGAATATGGCCATGAGTTCTTCAGGAGAATAATCGTCGAAATTGATATACTTGTTGAAGCGGGACTGGAGTCCCGGATTGGAGTCG
>JAAXZX010000118.1 GCA_012719645.1 Clostridiaceae bacterium | reverse complement strand
TTTTATTTTCCCAAGGCTTGCACACCACTTTTTTTCGTGTTATTTTACACTTAAGTCGTTTCCATTTGTAGGTTTTTTCTTTTTTAAACCTACCAGAGGTCTTTCAGGTCTCATTTCTTTCATACTAAGTTAACAGAGCCATACAATTATATACGTATTATACGTATTTATCAATGCTTTATACGTACAATACGTCATGGCATTAAAACAAACTGACCTCATCCTTACCATGGATAAGGTCAGTAAATTCTGGCCGGGGATTTTGATAAGATCCCAAAAGTATCGTATGAAAAGCATTCCCGCGCTTTTATTGTTGCTGCCTCTCGACAATATATGATATCTTATTCGTGATGGATCGAAGGATTAATCGCCCGGGCAACTGACAGAATCAAAGGAGTACAGCCGTATGACAAAACATCAGATAATAACAGGCGATAGCACAAACATAAAGCAAATCCCCGACAAGTCTGTCCATTTAATTGTTACGTCACCGCCCTATCCAATGATAGAGATGTGGGACGATATTTTCAGCAGGCAGGACCCTGAGATAAGAAAGTTTCTTGAAACCGGCGAAGGTTTAAAGGCTTTTTACAGGATGCATGAGCTTTTGAATCGCGCATGGGATGAATGTGACCGTGTACTTGTGGATAACGGTTTTGTATGCATAAATATCGGGGACGCGACAAGGACGATAAATGGCGACTTCCAGTTATTCTCCAACCACACCCAGATAATCAACCATTTTCTTGGCAAAGGGTATTCAGTGCTTCCTGATATCCTTTGGCGCAAACCCTCGAATTCGCCCAACAAGTTCATGGGTTCAGGAATGTTTCCGGCCGGCGCATATGTTACTTATGAACACGAATACATATTGGTGTTCAGAAAAGGCGGGAAGAGGATGTTCAAAGGAGCCGGCAAGGAACTGAGGCAAAAGAGCGCATTTTTCTGGGAAGAAAGAAATGTCTGGTTCTCAGACCTCTGGGAGATAAGGGGGACTTCCCAGGTAATAGCCGCTTCAAAAGCCAGCAGGGAACGCAGTGCATCCTATCCTTTCGAAATCCCGTACCGGTTGGTTAATATGTATTCCGTTGAAGGCGATACCGTTTATGATCCGTTTGTCGGGCTTGGCACGACCAACCTGGCATGCATGGCTGCTAAAAGAAACAGCATAGGGGTGGAACTTGACGCTGAAATCGCCGGTCTTGCCCTGCAGAACATCACCGTGTCGGCTGATGCCTTGAACACTGTTATCGATTCACGGGTTCAAAGGCACATTGAGTTCATAGAATCATTACCTGCAGATAAACGCGAGCGCTGTTACAGGAATGCTCACCATGGCTTTGATGTAAAAACGAGGCAGGAGATGGCAATTAAGATAGACCGGGTATCACAGGTTACAAAAGAGAATAATACGGTTATATGTTATTACGAATAATAAAAGCGCCCGGGGCATTTCGGGCGCTTAATCTTCAACCTCGATTCTCAGACCTGCCTTGGTTTTTGTATAGTATATCATTTTCACATCAATTGATTCGGAAAGCCGCCCCATAGTTTTGTATGTGTCAGGCTTTATGGAATACGGAGTATCCCCGACAAAGCCGTCGATTCCCTTTGCTTCTTCTGAAGGATTCGCCATCCTGTACGTTGTTCCTGTTTTTTCAGCCAAAGACGCAAGGATGGCCTTTTGGATGTAGAAACCGTTGAATGTTTTGTTTATGGTCAGATCCTCAACCCAGTTCTCGACCATTTTCTTGTCTATAAGCTGGATTGCCTCCTTAAGATTCTGTATCTGTGCATATATTTTCTCGGTCGCTTTTTTTATGGCGTCCGGGTACCGCTCTGTATACCATTTTTTCCAGTTTTCTATTGTCATCTTTTCTCCGGAACTCATGAATTCTGGGAACAGTTCCGACATTTGTCCGACTACAACGGGGCGTGTGCCCTGCGCGTTCTGATTTGCCCAGTTGATAAGCTGCGAGGTGTACTTCGGAAATGAATAGCTCCCGCTTTCATTGTATTTCTCGATCTGCTCATTCTTCAGCGTGTAATTCATATTACTTCCTCCCCGAAGCTATGCTTTCCCTTGGGATTGCTCCATAAGCAAGCCTGATACAATATCACATTTTATACTTATCGACCCCGGCAGGCAACCGCCTTTTAGATTAATGCGCCCAACAGCTCTTATCTGATACTTATCAATCCATATCAGGTTGAATATCTTATATGGTGCTTGTTCATCATGTGCATTCTCACGCCTTTTTAATCTTCCGGCTCCATAGCGAATAAAAGACAGCCCTTAAGACTTTGGTATTGGGCACAGCATAAAGGCTTACCCCATATATTTATTAGTAGTTTATTTAACGGTTGCAAAACAGCCGAAGCGATTCGTCGCTGTTTGTACATAATGGATTGAGAGTGAACCTGAATGACGATTATTGAGGAAAAGTACAACTGGGCAAGGACCAACTTTGCCCCGAACGAAAAGCCGGATACAATAGTAATCCATCATGCTCTTGCCCCGTCATGCACAGCCCAGGACATACACCGCTGGCATCTGGAACGAGGCTGGATGGGTATTGCTTATCACTATTTCATCCGGAAAAGCGGTGTAATTTACAGGGGTCGCCAGGAGCATCACAGGGGGGGATCGCTGCTGGGAGATGAGAACATCAACGTCATCAGCATATGCCTGGAAGGATGCTATACCGATTATGGCGCCCTGACCGAGAAAGTGGCGCCGGAGACGCAGATAATAGCGCTCCATGAACTGTGCGATGATATATCGTCAAGATACAAAATTGTGGCAATAAAGCGTCATGGGGACTATCCGTCGGCAGTGGACAAGGACTGCCCGGGAAAATACTTTCCATGGGACAGGTTCATCAGTGAAAGGGGGATTGGTATGGTAAGCGAGGCATGGAAGGATAAGGCGGTTGAGTTTGTACGCAAATTTCAAAGGGAAACAGGGTTGGCTGAGGATGGCAAGGCCGGAAACGATACAAACGCTAAACTGGATGAGATACTTAAAAAACTGAAAGAGCAACCAAAGAGTGACGCACAAGCCATAAAAAAGGCCTGGAACGATTTTCTGAACGCCATAAAGTAAATAAAGATGCCTGATAACATGAGATGAAAGAATGGCATCCGGCAGGTTAAGGTTGGTTTTTCACCAGGGTGATGTACCCTGACTTTTGCGGCCGTAATCCTGTTGAACGAAGAGCGGGATTGTGATTCCAGTACACATATCCTTCAACAGAGTAAGAGATGCAGATATGGGTGACTATTGGAAGCGCATGTGTTGTATGACACATGCGCTTAAATATGCAATCAAAATAACCGGCCAATACCGGGAAGACCGGTCTGAATCAAAACACCCTGAAATTTGATCCAGCAGGTGATCGCGCAAGATCTATTGAACATATTGAAATTGATAAATATTTACCTTAATTTTTTCAAAATATTTTATTACACATACTTGACCTAAGTTTGTAAACCGTGATATAATGCGCTCATAGAATTCGCCAAGTAAAAATATATCTAATTTTTTAGCAAAATTGTATGATAAAGTACCCGACTTAGAAAAGTAAAATATTGGCAGCCTGCATAGCAAAAGAACACTTGAATGACCTTTGAAAACTTGTTTCATGCGATTTATATGTCCCGGCAGATAGAGAAAACCAGGGGCAAGTGTTCCTGTAAAATAATCTTCAGAAATGACCAGCAGTGACCAGATTCGTAATGTTATCCATTATTGCCCAGGCAACTATGTTTGAAAACCGAAGGTATTCGGGGAAAATAAAAGTTTATCAGAGGGGGACTGAAGGATGAAAAAGTTAACGGTACTGATACTGGCAGTGTGTATTTGCTTTTCACTGCTGGTGGGATGCGGAAACCAGACTGGTCCTGCTGGGACCCAAAGCGGAACTACGTCTACGCCTTCGGGCACACAGCAGTCGGGCTCAACCGGCTCTAACAGCGGTACGGTAGAAAACAAGAAACCTTTACGCGTTGCTGTTATGTCTTTCTACTGCAGTTCTTTGCTTGATGTAATCCTGGAAGAGAACTGGCCGGAAAAAGACAATCTTCCCATTGAGTACCTGATGTTCAGCAACGGTGCGACAATCAACGAGGCCATGGGCGAATGGGATGTAGCCATTACAGGAGGAGCATTTATCTATGCGCTCGCCAATTATGACTGCAAGCTGATTGCTCACCAGATCGACGGTACTAACGGTAATAATGTCATGGCTCGCGTAGGCGATCCAATCATTGACACCAGGGGTGCTGTCGTGCCAGGTATTTGCGGAACACCTGAAATAGTAGAGGGCAAGACGATACTGACAGCTTTTGGTACGACGGCTCATTATACACTGCTGCAATGGCTGCAGAAGATAGGCGCGGATCCAAACAAATGCAACTTCATCAACCAGGATCAGGCTACCGTATATCAGAGCTGGGTAGCCGGTGAAGGCGATTACTGCGTACTTACTGCTCCTTATTGCTTCTATGACTGGACAGGTGACTCAGAGGTTTTGGCAACACTGAGAGATGTGGGCGGACAGTTAATGGAGGCATGTATTGCGACCAAAGATGCTTATGAGAACCGTTATGAGGATGTTGTAACATTTGCTGAATGGATTTATCGCGCCACCAACAAGCTGGCGGCAGATAAGGACTATGCGTTCAGAATCGTTAAAAACTACTACATGAATGCCGGCAAGAACGTAAGCGATGAGGATGTATTGGCCGAGATCAACAATAAGCCGTTCATCACATCCGATATGGCAAAGCAGCTCAATTTCGGAGAATTCGCCATAAGCTACGGGGACTATTACATAGAACAGGGTATGATCGATCCTTCACGCCGGGATGCCATCAAACAGAACATTGCAGCAGACGTATTCCAGGATGCACTGTCCAGGTTTAAATAACATAAAAACCGGAATGTAAAATCACCGAGGGCGTTTTAAACGCCCTCGGCAAAATATAAGGCGAAAAAGCCCTTTTTTATCAATGCTTCAGGTACGGTATTTGCTTATTCAGAACTTAATAATAAGAGAGGTTTCCGATGAATACAGCGAAGAGGATAAACAGGAAATATAAATATATATCTTTGATATCCATGCTTGCATTTCTGGGGATATGGTATCTTGCTACTGCGGTGCTGAAGCTTGTTCCTGCTTATTCGCTGCCTGATCCGGTAAAAGTTATTACGACTTTCGTTCAGAAGTTCTATATGAAGGTACCGGATGGGGCGACATTGTTACAGAATATTTGGGCAAGCGTCAAAGTGGCGATGCTTGGCTATGTCTTTGGTGTTGTAATAGGAATTCCAACGGGCGTAGCCATGGGCTGGATAAAAGCCGTAGAGAAAATCGTCCGTCCGGTGTTCGACTTTATTAAACCCATACCGCCGATAGCGCTGATCCCCGTAATGATTGTCTTTTTCGGCATATCATTGCAGGCAAAGGCAATTATCATATTCTTTTCTACAGTTATACCATGCATTGTTAATTCTTATTCAGGAATCAAACAAACCAACCAGATACACTTGTGGGTGGCGCAGACATTTGGAGCGACGAGAAGGCAGCAATTGTTTACTGTTGCCCTGCCATCAGCGCTGCCAATGATATTTGCAGGTCTGAGAGTTGCGATGGGTTCGTCCTGGATGGGTCTTGTTGCAGCGGAACTGCTGGGATCGACAAGCGGTATCGGCTATATGATTTCGGTCGGCAGAGCGTTGCTGAGGTCGGATATTATAATCGTCGGCATATTGACACTGGGAATAATAGGTATCCTTATATCCGTCATGTTTGATCTGCTCGAGAAATTGCTTGTGCGCGGAGGTTCGGAGAAGTGAAGAAGAGTTCGATAAAACAAAAGGCGGGTACGATTCTTTTGCCTGCCGTTGGCTTCGTCGCCATTTTAGTAATCTGGTGGCTGCTTGTCAGCTTCACTAGAATCGGGTTGCTGTTGCCGACTCCATTGGAAGTCCTGAAGAGGTTCATTTATTTCCTTGGTAATCCCATAGGCAAAGCATTTACCCTGCCCATGCATCTGCTGATCAGCTTAAGGCGCGTTTTAACAGGTTTCTGCATTGCCTCCGTCGCCGGTATTATCGTAGGTATTTCCATGGGCAGGTTTAAGCCAATAGAGGCCATAGTTCGCCCTATATTCGAATTGGTCCGTCCGATACCAGGCGTGGCCTGGATTCCGCTGGCCATAGTGTGGTTTGGCATAGGTGAAACGGCCAAGACTTTCATTATTTTTATGGGCGGTTTCGTTAACATTGTTGTCAATACATACGCCGGGGCAAGACATGTGGATGAAAGGCTGATGGGCGTCGCATACATGCTTGGCGCCAGCAAGATCCAGGCTTTCTTCAGGGTGGTTCTGCCTTCATGTGTTCCTTATATTTTCGCAGGCATGCAGGTTGGTCTCTCAACTTGCTGGATGGCGGTTCTTGCCGCTGAAATGGTCAGCTCTTTTGAAGGTGTTGGCTGGGTGATAATTGCCGGTCAGGACATAAACGATATGGCGCAGATTTTTGTCGGAATAATTGCCATAGCGGTAATGGGGCTGTTGCTTGCGGCATTTATGCGTTTTATGGAAAGAATTCTGTGCAGATGGAGAGAAAGAGGTGCATGAGGCATATGAGCAGGAAAGCGGTTATTGAGTGCAAGCACGTGAGCAAAACCTTCTATACCCTGTCCGGCGATCATTTGGTAGTTGACGATTTGAATTTCACGGTTTACGAAAATGAATTCGTGGTCCTGTTCGGACCCGGTCAATGCGGCAAAACAACGGTTCTCAACCTGATCACCGGGCTTGAGCTGCCAACCAAAGGCGAAATAATCGTTGCCGGTGAAAAGGTCACGGGTCCGTCGCCAAAGCGCGGAATGGTATATCAAACCACAAATCTGTTCATGTGGTACAACGTCATGAAAAATGTTGAATTCGGGCCAAGTGTCAGGGGAATCAGCAAAAAGGAGAGAAGGAAAAAGGCGCAGCATTATATTGATCTCGTGGGGCTGACCGGGTTTGAAAAGCATTATCCGGTGCAGCTTTCGGGGGGTATGCAGCAGCGTGTGGGTATCGCCAGGGCTTATTGCAACGAGCCCGACATAATCTGCATGGACGAGCCCTTTGGGCACCTCGACGCGCAGACCAGGTACCTGATGGAAAAAGAGGTCGAAAGGATAAGCAGCCAGGAAAAACGTACGGTGGTATTTGTAACAAATAACGTTGAAGAAGCTATTTACCTTGCTGACAGGATAATTCTCCTGCGCAATCTCCCTACCTCCGTAAAGAAAGAATATACCGTGGATTTACCAAGACCACGAAATTACGTTTCTCCCGAATTCCTGGCGCTGCGTGAAGAGATAACCAGGGACATGGATCCAACCCTGTAATGAATGCATTAAGGAGGAAAGTCGTATGGCAGAGCCAATCGTCAAGGTTCGAAACCTGACCAAAAGCTTCGGCGATCTATTGGTGCTTGATGATGTGTCTTTCGATGTTCAAAAGGGCGAGTTTTTATGTATAGTTGGTCCTACGGGATGCGGCAAGACGACGTTCCTGAACAGCCTTACAAAACTGTACAATATAGATTCCGGATCAATAACCATCAACGGCAAGGACATCGACCTGAGGCAGAATAATATAGCTTACATTTTCCAGGAATACTCGGCGATGGAATGGCTGACAGTCGAGCAGAACATCATGTACGGGCTGAAGATCAAGCATGTGGACAAGGACATAATCAGGCAGCGCGTGGAAAACGTGATGGAGATAGTCGGGCTTACGAAATACCGGAATTTTTATCCCAGGCAGCTTTCAGCCAGCATGCTCCAGCGAGTGGTAATAGCGAGAGCATTCGCGGTTGAACCCGAACTGCTTCTGATGGACGAACCGTACGGCCAGCTTGACCTGCAGCTCAAATATCATCTTGAGGATGAGCTGATAAAGTTATGGCAAAAAACCGGGACCACGGTAATCTTCATCACCCACAACATAGAAGAGGCCGTTTACCTTAGTGACAGGATATTGGTGCTGACCAACAAGCCGACAAAAATCAAGAAGTCCATACCGAATAACCTGCCCAGACCCAGAAAGATATCGGATCCTGAATTTGTGAAGCTGAGAAATGAGGTCACCGACCTTATCAAATGGTGGTAGCAACACAGAAATCATATAGAGGGGGCAATAGTTATGAAAAAGAAGAACATACTTTTTTTATTTGCCGATGACATGCGTTACGATACGATAGCCGCACTCGGCAACCCGGAGATAAAGACTCCGAATCTTGATGAGCTTGTAAGATCAGGAACAAGTTTTATCAATGCGCATATACCCGGAGGATCCTTTGCTGCGGTATGCATGCCGAGCAGGGCAATGCTCAACACAGGGCGCGGGCTTAACCACCTTGTGGATCTCGGTCACATAATTCCTGAAGAGCACACATGCCTCGGAGAGCATTTGAGGAAGAACGGATATATAACATTCGGAACGGGAAAATGGCATAACGACTACAAGTCTTACGCACGAAGCTTCACTCATGGAGCAGAAATTTTCTTTGGCGGCATGTATGATCATTGGAAGGTCCCGGTTTATAATTTCGATCCAACCGGGGAATATCCCAATGTGGTTCATGACGTTATGGATCCGGGATACGATAATCTAATGGTTCCGCGCCGCTGCGACCATTCACACCTTGGCGTGCATTCCACCGACCTGTTTGCAGACGCCGCATGTGAATTTATCCGTACATATAACAGCGACAAACCGTTCTATATGTATGTGGCATACATGGCGCCCCATGACCCGAGGAGCATGCCGGAAGAATATCTTGACATGTACAACCTTGACGAAATAAGCCTTCCTCCCAATTTCTATCCTGAACACCCATTTGATTTCGGCGTCAGAGAAGTTCGCGACGAACAGCTTCTCAAGTATCCTCGTGACGAGAAACTGGTCAAGGAGAATATTCGTGATTATTATGCCATGATCAGTCACCTGGACGCATCAGTCGGACGAATTGTCAAAACACTGAAAGAATCTGGAATGTACGATGATACCATTATCATATTCTCAGCCGATAATGGCCTGGCCGTCGGCCAGCATGGATTGCTCGGCAAACAGAGCGCCTACGAACACAGCATTCGCGTTCCGTTTGTAATAGCCGGCCCGGGCATACCCAGGAATGAGACCAGGGACAGCTATATTTACCTGATGGATATATTCCCGACGCTGTGCGATATGCTTGGACTGGATATCCCTTCATCGGTTGAAGGAATAAGCTTCAAGAGCGTGATTGGGAACCCGGAAGCACGGACCAGGGATATGCTGTATGCCGGATACGCGGACAAGGTTCGCAGTATAAAGGATTACACCTACAAGCTCATCGAGTATAAATGCAAAGACCTGCGAAGAACGCAATTGTTCAAAATTGACGAAGATCCCTGGGAGACGAATGATTTAAGCAAGCGGGAAGATATGCAGCCCATTATACATAAACTGAGGGCCAAACTCAGAGAGCATGCGGAAAAATGGGACGATTTCAACTCTGACGAGGGCAAGCGTTTCTGGACCGAGTACTTAACGGTTGAACCCGATGAGTGGGGATTCTGATATATAAAGGGAACTCTGCGCAATCGGGCAAAAACGAATGCCGCGATTGCGCAGATGGTTTTCCTGGGGGAACCGTAATCTTAAGAGGTATAGAGGCGCATTGGCGCCGGCGCGGCGCGTTGCTTCCTGTCCAGGGTACGCAGCGGCTGGAGCTATAGTATGTATTGTTGATTAATAAATGTTTTTTATATAAAATAACCAGTAAGTAATAATAAATATTGGTGTGTGAGGGTACAAGTGAAAAAGGTCACAATAAGAGATGTATCTGAAAAAGCGGGCGTTTCTGCTACAACCGTGTCGATGATACTGAATAACAAACCGGAATTAAGAGTATCGTCCCAGACCAGGCAAAAGGTGTTGCAGGCCGCTGAGGAACTGGGATACAAGAAGAGTTCCAAAAAGAGCGGGCATGTATCCAATCTCATCGGGCTAATTGTCCCTACGCTGAACAACCCGTTTTTTACCAACCTTATATCCAGTGTGGAGATGCATGCAAGAGCAAATGGCTACAATGTAATTCTATGCAACACAGAACGCAAAGCGGGAAACGAGATACCCTTTATTCAGAGTTTGATCAAGCATAATGTCGACGGGATAATCCTCGCCCTCACTCCGACGGACCCTGGCTATATCGTGGAAGCCAGCAGGATTGTACCGATTATCGTAGTTGGCGAAACGAATATCAATAATAACCTGATTACAATTGGACTTGACAGTTACAAAGCCGGTGAGATAGCCGCAGAACATTTGTATTCGCTTGGACACAGAGCGATTGCGTACCTGACAACCCCTATTGGAAACGTATCGCTGTCCAGGAGAAGAAGGCTGGAAGGTATAAAGGATTACTACAGGAAAAGAGGCTTCGGGAATTCGATATACGTATATGAGGGCAAGGACGAATACGAAAGCCAGGAAGCGTACGAAATTGAACTGGGAAGTGTCCTGACCAGGAAGATGCTGCAAGACAAGAAAGACATTACTGCGGTAGTTATTGTAGGTGACTTGATGGCCCCCGGGATATACCATACACTGGAGGAGCATGGCCTCAAAATACCTCGCGATATATCGGTTATTGGTTTTGACAATAACTTTATTACCAAGTTTCTTAATCCCAGGTTAACGACGATAGAACATTTCCTGGACGCTCGCGCGAAGCTGGCTATAGAACAAATAATAAGCATAATAAATGGTTCGCAGGAAGGCGAAATGCTCTACTCGGTAGAGATAACGCCCAAACTTATTGTGCGCGAATCCACAGGACCAAGGAAAGACAGGTAATGCACGGTTATATATAATAACTGTTTTTTGCCTTTCAAAGAGGAGATCTGCGTATTATGCCCCCTGTCAATGTGTTGATAAAACCTGCCTCAAGCAGTTGCAACCTGCGTTGCGGCTACTGTTTCTATCATGATGAAGCGGAAAACCGCAGCAAAAAGTCCTACGGCATAATGTCAGAAGAAACACTGGAATCCATCATCAGGAAGGCGCTGGAATACGCCTCCGGAAGCTGTACCTTCGGTTTCCAGGGCGGAGAGCCCCTGCTTGCCGGACTGGACTTTTTCAAAGCCGCAGTTGAACTGCAAAAAAAGCATAATACCAAAAAACTGGCTGTCCATAATGCCTTACAGACAAATGGAACGCTGATCGACGATGAATGGGCGGCTTTTTTTGCGGAAAACAAATTTCTCATAGGCGTTTCCATTGACGGGTTTCAGGACCTGCACGACCTGTATCGATATGATGCTAAAGGCGACGGCACATTTAAGGCAGTGATGCGCGGAATAGACGCACTGAAACGTTACAAGGCCGAGTTTAATGTGCTTACGGTTGTTACCGCCCAAACGGCAAAGAATATAAAGAAAGCATACAGCTTTTTCATGAAGAATGGGCTCGTCTATCAGCAATACATACCCTGCCTGGATCCCATCGGACAAAAGAAGGGAACCGAGCGCTATTCTCTTACCCCTGAACTCTATGCCCGTTTCCTGAAGGACCTGTTTGATGTCTGGTATGCGGACAGGGCAGAGGGAAAGTTCGTTTATAACCGTTATTTTGAAAACCTGGCCGGGATACTTCTTGGATATAATCCGGAAAGCTGCGACATGTACGGCATATGCCAAGCCCAGTACGCAATTGAGGCCGATGGCAGCGTATATCCATGCGATTTTTACATGCTCGACGGGTTTTGTATCGGAAATATCAACAGGGACAGCATGGAGGCAATAAACCAAAACCGTATAAAAAGCGGGTTTATACAGCGATCCGCATATGTCCCCGAGCAATGTAAAAGCTGCAAATGGATGCCGGTTTGCAGGAATGGGTGCCAGAGGTATCGCCTGGGTGCTGATTCGCCCGATGCCGGTTTAAACTATTACTGTAAAGCCTATAAAGAGTTCTTTACATATGCCATGGAGCGCCTTATCGAACTGGTAAGGCCAAGATCGGCTGTATCACGCTTTTAGGTTTTGTTTACTCACTGATGGCCGATGGCATCATCCGATTACCTGATCCATTCTGCCACGAGTACCATTGTCTGATCAATATATGGTCTGCTATTGTGAACTGCAGAGTTAAAAAGAAGGTGTGTTTCAATTGTATTACCTGTTCGTCTTAATCAGTTTCGCAGCTTCTGTCCTTGGGTCAATATGCGGTATTGGCGGGGGAGTGATCATCAAACCGGCGCTTGATGCGACAGGGATACTGAATGTGGCGACTATAAGTTTTTTGTCAAGCTGCTCTGTCTTTGCCATGTCGTTATACTCTGTTGTATCTTCATTTATAAGCAGGAAAACGAAAATTAACCTGAGGGTCAGCCTGCCGCTTTCGATAAGCGCCGCAGCGGGCGGGATCGCCGGCAATAAAATCTTCCGCGCCGTATGGCTTATATTCGAGGATAAGAATATGGCGGGATTGATACAGGCGTCCTGCTTTATTCTCCTGATACTGGGAACGCTTATTTACACAATAAGGAAAAATCATATAAAGACGCGCAGGATACAAAACGTCGCATTCATTTCACTGATCGGGTTCATGCTTGGATCGTTTTCGGCGTTCCTGGGCATAGGCGGCGGGCCCATAAACATGGTGGTGCTGTTCTATTTCTTTTCCATGGAAACGAAGGAAGCGGCAGAAAACTCGCTGTTTATAATTCTGTTTTCACAGATTATGAACCTCTCTACATCGGTTATATCAAACACAGTTCCGGAGGTTGACATGCTGCTTCTTGTGCTGATGCCGGCCGCCGGTATTCTTGGAGCTTTGGCAGGAAGGGCTATAAACAGGAAAATCAGGACTGTAACCGTAGAAAGGCTGCTCGTTGTCTTATTTACCGTAATTATACTGATTAATGTCTATAATGTGTTCAGGTTTGTTGCCTGACTATTATATGCTGACGTTGTTTTTTCCCACGCTGGAGCATCCTGAACGTTGCATCCGAATATAAAAAGAGCCCGTAACCACAATTAAAGCAATAGGTTACGGGCTTTTTGATCTTTTGGGAAGGCTCTCATAAATCAGTTTTAGCTCACGCAATAAACTGCTGCAGCAAAAAGCGAGGGTTTGCCGGTAGCAGAAGAGATTTATTTGATATATAATACAGAATAATATGGAAACCACCGTAAAGCCGCTTGATTTTAGGGAGGCATCTTCCTTTGAAGATCCGAAATCTTCCTGATCCCGGTTATATAATTTCAATTATGCAAGGGGAGTAAAACCAATGGTTGATTTAAGCGCAGTCGTTGACAAGCTTCTGGACATGGAACCCGACCCCATACCTGAGTTCATCCTGTTGAAAGAGTTTAAAGGCCTGGGACCTGACAGCCGTGAATATCAGAACGCATACGACAGGGTATGCGGCCACCGCTTTGTCAAGGAAATAGAAAGCGGGCAGAACGAAAGAGGGTTTTGGCCGCCTTTTCACGGCTATTCCGAAGATACGATCAAAAGGAGCCTCTCCCTTGGGCTGGACAAGGAACATCCCTGCCTGAGAAAAGCGTCCTATTACCTGGTCAAAGTTCTTAACAACGAAGAATCCTGGGATCAGTCTGAAAAACAGGACAACATCCGCTGGTGGCCGGAAATGTTCGTGCCCCTTGTCAGTGCGGCCATGCTCTCAATAATCGACCCGCACCATGAAATCCTTGAGCAGCACAGGCACCGCTGGGCCTCATTTACCGAAGTTGCCTTTTCACAGGGCAATTATGACAAACAGGCGGAGAGCAAAGCCCAGCATGATTATTTCGGGTTTGTCACAAAGCGCACGATTCCGGCGTATGGCTACTATAACCTGTTGCTGTTGGCCCCGACAGATAAAGCATATTTCCTCAGTGATGCAACCGACCGGGCACTTGTCGATTATGCCATGAATGAGATTGATGAAATCTATTATGTATATAACCGCCCGTTGTCGGAGCTCGTTCCGATTGGTACTGAAAAAAGAGACAGCAGGGATTTTTGCCACTGGCTGCGCGCCTTATCCCTGGTATCCCAGTTCAAAGGATGGCTGAAATACAAGGAAAGATATTATGAATGGGTTTTAAGCCAGAGAAACGAGGAAGGCCTCTGGGAACTGCCCAAAAAACCAAGACGCTTTGATTTCCCGCTGTCGGATTCCTGGAGGACCCGGAAAAACCGGATAATTGACAGTACCATCATGGTCCTGCGGTTCCTGGACAATTGGAAGCTCTATTAACTTATTTGCATATTCGCCGGGCGGATATTGAAGAAGCGTCTGCAGAACTGAAAGAACTGGTTATAAAGATGGTGAATGCATGATTAGTGGAGCGATCTTTGACCTGGACGGAACCATACTGGATTCCATGCCGATCTGGTACAGCGCGGCCGAGAGGTTTTTAAAGGGTATCGGGATAGAAGCGGAACCCGGGATTGACAGGGCCATGTTCTCCATGAGCACGACCGAAGGGGCTGTATTTTTGAAGGAAAGATACCGCCTGGACTTGGATACCGGGCAAATAATATACGGGATTGACCGCACCATTGAGGATTTTTATGCCCATCAGGTCCAGTTGAAAGACGGGGTGGAGCATTTCCTTCAGGGCATGTGGGAAGCCGGTGTCAAAATGGTAATAGCGACCGCCACTGACAGAAATGTTCTGGAACCGGCCCTTGAAAGGCTTGACGTTGTGAGGTTTTTTGACAGGATATTCACAACTGCCGAAGTTGGCGCGGGCAAGACAAGGCCGGACATATATTTTGCCGCAGCCAGGCATATGGGCACGCTTCCGGAGGAAACATGGGTTTTCGAAGACGCGCTTTATGCCATAAAAACCGCAAAAAGCGCCGGATTCAGGACGGTCGGGGTCTATGATCCCTACAGTGCTGATGACTGGGAGGAGATCAGGCGGATCTGCGATCTGTATATGGAAAAGATGGACGATGTTCATGCCTTTCTGGAAAGGGCGTCATCATAAGCAAATAAGCGACGGGTCCGCATAAGGTTCTGCCGGGGTATATGCGGACAATCAAACAAAAACACCATCCATTGCATCGCCATGAACAGAAAAACTCTTCCGACAAGGATTGTTAACCAGGAGCCGGGGGAGTTTTTAATTTTATCTTTCGCCGGATATGGGTAAACAATAAATAGACAGAATCGACGTTAATAAGGACGGCAGTCTGTCAATAGAATACAGTAAAGGAGTGAGATCATGAGTGATATTAAGTTGGCAGTTATTTATTACAGCATGGGCGGAACCAACTACCAGCTGGCGAAATGGGCGGCGGAAGCCGGAAAGGAGGCTGGGGCTGAAGTAAGGCTGCTTAAAGTGCGCGAGCTTGCCCCGCAGTCCGTCATAGACAGCAATCCGGCCTGGAAAGCCCATCTTGAAGCCACTAAAGATATACCAGAAGCCACGCCTGAAGACCTTGACTGGGCTGATGCGATTATATTCAGCACTCCCACAAGGTTCGGAGTTATGGCGTCCCAGATGAAACAGTTCCTTGACACCACAGGCGGCCTTTGGGCCCGGGGCAGGACGGTGAACAAAGTTGTGAGCGCAATGTCGTCTGCCCAGAACCCGCATGGCGGCCAGGAAGCGACCATCCTGTCCCTCTATACGATGATGTGCCATTGGGGCGCAATAATCGTGCCCCCGGGATTTACAGACCCGGTTTTATTCGAGGCCGGTGGAAACCCCTATGGAACGTCTGTTTCAGTTGACGAAGACGGAAAGATGGTTGAAAACGTGGAGGCCGCTGTAAAGCACCAGGCAAAACGCACTGTCACAGTGGCACGGTGGCTTAAGAAGGGCAAAGAGAAATAGGGTCGCCACCATAAATAATGGCAATGATAAAGCTGCAGTATGAAACCCTTTGATGATATAAGCGGAAAAACCAAACCTCCATCAGCAGTTTGCAAATAAACTGCCGATGGAGGTTTTAGCATGTTTTCCGTAAGTATTGAACTTCAGTTCAGATCAACATACTTGGCTGTTACGCCTTCGACACTGTTTAGCTCTTTAACCAGGGATTCAACATCCTCCTTGCTGCCGTAAGGCTGCAAAACGATAATCCCATCGTTCGCGCACGCATTATCGCTCACTTCGTGAAGCCCCAAACGTGTTTTGATTTTGCATCCGTTCTTCGTAAGGACTTCCTGGAGTTTCACTGCATTGTTGACCCTGTTGTCCAGACGGACGCCGACAATATAATAACAAGACATCATAAACCCTCCCCCTTGCCAATAGTTGTCTTTGCCCCCATTATAACCGTTCCGCGGTTTTGATACAAGCAATGCTTACAGTCATAGGCGTATAGCTTTATCCTGCAACTCTTGTTTTTTTCACGCTGAATATTAATAATTACGGACTATCATTTGCCGGTCAATAGTAAGGAAAAGCAGGTCTGTATTGGGTCAGATACCGGGAGAAGCGGCAGAGGTACACAATAGAGGTGGTATAATAATTTTAAGTAAAATGTTAATTCGTCTGCTGGGAAAACATAGTACAATATAATAGAGGTTAACACAAGATGGAAGATAGCTAACCGGCTCATTGGCTCAGCCTGGATAGAAGGAGGCTTCTAAAATGAAGAAGGCAATGCGCCAGCTTGTTGCTGTGCTCCTGTGCCTGAGCATAGCAGGCTGTTCATCGTCAGAAAATGTCCGGGAGCAAGCTCTCACATCCAGTCCGACACCTGTTACGCAGGAAAGCCAGGACAAAGCCGGTGAACAGGAGAAGGATGATACTGGCGTAGTTCCGGATGACGGTGACAGTAATAACAGCTCTGAAGGGGAAAAGGTCATCACAATCTATTGTGAAAACGGAGAAATTCAGAAACTCATCGAGAAGTTCCTGGAGTTGCATCCCGATTTCGAATATGAAATCAAAATCTATAATGAATATATGTTCAGGGGTGACGACCCGGACCGCGTCCATAAACTGATAAAAGGAAAACTGGATGTTGATCCGCCCGACATTTACAGCGTGGTCTATGGAGATATCTATAAATGCACCAGGGGAAGCGATCATGAATATGCCCTGCCTTTTGAGGATCTCGGACTCGATATCGGCAAACTCGTAGAAGAGGCTGAGATTCCCCAGTACATGATCGACGTAGGCGCCAACCCGGATGGGAAACTGGTGGCGCTGGGATACTCAAACGGCGCGGGAGCCTTCATCTATCGCCGCTCCATTGCCAGAAAGGTCTGGGGAACCGATGACCCCGCGTCTATCAGCGGCAAAATCGGCCCCGGATGGGACAGGTTCATGGATGCGGCAGCCGACCTGAAAGCAAGGGGATACAGCATCTGCTCCAGTATCGATGATATCTGGAATGCGTATGATATGAGCCTGGGACAGGGTTGGTTCCAGGATGGCCAACTGGTAATAGATCCTGCACGGGAAGCGTTTCTGGATATTGCCCGAAAAATGGTTGATAACGGTTATGTAAATAATACCATAGCGTGTGAATGGTACGACGACATGAAGGGTGAAGGCGATAAAGAAGTATTCGGCTTTTTAGGCCCCTACTGGATGCTCAGTTATGTTATTGCCGGTTGCAGAGGCGGAGACACCCCCGGGGAAGGGACATACGGCGACTGGGCCGTGTGCGACCCGCCGGCAGGCTTCTTCTGGAGAAGCCCGATGTTCCTGGCCCACAGGGACACCAGGCACAGGGAAGCGGTAGGGGAGATCATCCGATGGCTTACGCTGGACACTTCTGAAACCGGGGCCCAGTATTTGTGGGCCACCGGACAATTTACCGGTATAGTGGAGATTCCTTCATCCATGGCGGTGGCGAAGAAAGTTGAATACAAGTATGATTTCCTGGGAGGACAAGACCTGTTCGAGGCTTACCTGCACGTGACGCAAAACGTGCGGGGAAACAGCCTGTCGGAGCGTGGCAGCACATTCAGTTCCATTTGACTTAATGAAGCAAGAGAATTTGCGCAAGGCCGGAAAACACGGGAACTGGCTATTGCCTATTTCATGGAGCTCATGGATCAGTACCTGGACTGATATGCCGAATGGGAAACGCGCATGAATCAACTTAAGGAAACCGGCAATGACGACAGCGGGCAGAAGAAGGACTATAAAGGAACTACTCGCATTTTCAGCGATTCCGGCGATCGTTCACGCTTGTAGACAAGTTCCTGGAACTGCATCCCGAATTCGAGTATGAAATAGAATATCAGAGGGAGTATCCGAATAAAAACCCTCAACAATCTTCTTAACGGGAAATCAGACGCCGAGCCTCCTGTTTGCCATGCCATTCATTGAAAAAAGCTGTCCATTATGCTAAAATGAGAAGGCCAAAAGTGGCTTAAATAAAGCGTTATAGCTTTACAATGCTGGACGCGGGAGACAATATAGGAAAAAACAAGGCTATGTCCATGGAAAATTGCGGGGGTGGCCAAAAACGACCTTCAAATCCCGGTGGGACCGGAGGTATAAAAGCGAGGAATGGAAATGAAAGGGACTTATTATTTGGGAAACAAGAGGTTTGAAATCAGGGAGATTCCGGAGCGCGAATTAGCACCGGATGAAGTTCTGTTAAAGGTGGCCGCCTGCGGCGTTTGCGGGACCGATGTCCATATTTACCATGGCAGCAAGGGATCTGCAGAGGTAACGCCCCCGGTGATCCTGGGCCATGAGTTTTCAGGAATCGTTGAGAAAATCGGAAGCGCGGTGGATAAGGTGGCAGTCGGGGACCATGTCACCGTGGATCCCAATAAATATTGTGGAAAATGCCATTATTGCGGAATAGGCAAGAAACAGATGTGCGAGAACCTGTTTGCAATTGGCGTCAACCGCGACGGGGGATTTGCTGAATACTGCTACGTTCCCCAGTCACAGTGCTACAAGCTGGATAAATCTGTACCCCTTGAATATGGCGCCATGGTGGAGCCTCTGGCCTGCTGCCTGCACGGTATTGACCGGGTGGGAATGAGACAGGGCGATTCGGTCTGCGTTGTTGGCGGAGGCGCCATAGGATTGATGATGGTGCAACTGGCAAGGCTCTCAGGCGCTTCTGTGGTTGTTCTGAGCGAACCGGTCCAACTGCGCCGGGAGATCGGACTTTCCCTTGGCGCCGATTATGCTGTGGACCCCATCAATGAATCGCTGCCGGAAAGACTGCGCAAGATTTTAGGCACTGATGGGGCGGATGTGGTCATTGAATGCGTAGGAAACCTTACGGCCACAGGGCAGGCCTTTGAAGCCGCAAAGCGCGGTGCGACCATCCTGCTGTTCAGCGTGCCCAAGGCCGGTTCATTCTATCAACTGAGCCTGGATGACGTTTTCCATAAAGAACTGACCATCCTGGGTTCCATGATAAACCCCGATACCCACGAAAGGGCTGCACAGCTCATCAACAGCGGTCGTATAAACCTGAAACCCATTATTACGCACCGCTACACGGTGGACCAGGTGGAAGAAGCAATACTGATGCAAATGTCCAATGAATCCATAAAGGTTATAGTCGGAAATTAATTAGAAAACTGCCGGCGCCATGCTGCCGGCAGTTTTTTCAAGTATCCTTCGAATGGCTGTGAAACAGGTTCATCAGTCCGGATTCCTGCCTGCCTTTGCCTCCAGCCAGGCCGCAATGTCTTCGGCCATCTCCCTACTGCTGCCTGACATGAAATTGTCACGGATCCGGTCCGCAAGGTTCCTGAAGCTGAAGGGACACCCTGCCAGCACGTCCGGAAGCTTGCCGATAAACGCTTCGTCCATGGCGTCCGAGTAAACCTTTGAGGATATTACCTTTCCGCTCTTGAGGTTGAGGCCTATTTCAATCCCGCCCCAGGGAAACCGCGTTTCCAGGGTAATGTCGAATCCTGGCGTCTGCCCATAGCGCCATTCCCAGGAAGCATATTTGCCATATAGTTTATTGACAGCTTCGGTGTCGATTTCCTCTGATCCGTCGCTGATTACGGGCCTGCATCCATAGACACCGGCGAACGCCTTTATTAAAGCGTCTGCTACTGCATCAACAGTGACAGAAGGGCTAAGCTCGGAAAGGTTGACCACCCTGGACCGGACCGAGGCAACACCTTTGCTGACGATCTTTTCTTTTGAAACCTGCAGGTACCTGGACAGTTTCCCGAAGTCGGAGGAAACCAGGATTGTGCCATGATGATAAGCGCTGGTTCCGGCGAAATAGAAGGCGTTGCCCGAAAATTTGCGTCCATCGGCGATGATATCGTTCCTTCCGCTCTTTTCCGCGTTGATGCCCAGGCTTTTAACTGCGGAAAGGATAACCTCAAGCTGCCTCTCCAGGTTGTAGTCCTCCCTTCTTGCAAGGAACGTAAAATTCAGGTTTCCGTCGTCATGGTAGACGGCGCCACCTCCGGACAGCCTGCGGGCAAGCTTTCCCCCCTCGCTTTCCAAAAGCTCGGTGCGGCATTCTCTCCAGGCGTTCTGATTCCTGCCGATCACCACCGTGTTTTGGTTCTGCCAGAGATAAAGTATGCATTCTCCTTTCCCGACATGGTTCAGGAGGTATTCCTCCACAGCCAGGTTCCACCACGGGTCGAATGTCTGTGTCCGTATTACTTTGGTGTAATTTACGCTCATAATCCTGACTCCTGTAAAACTTAACGGTCATGCCCTTTTGATGATTATTCAAGATTATAGCATGTCGCAGGTATACCGGCAATGCGGTCCGGTTGCCGTCTTTGATATTAATGGTCCAGGCCTCCTGTTTCGAGATTTTCATATAATACATCATTCAGACCGCTTGCAGGCAATGTTTCAATCGCTCTAGCCGCAGACTTCAGGGGAAGAAGCAAGCAATCTGCCAATAATAATGATATAATATAGGCAGGGAAACGAAATTTCCACCGGGCTCCGGCCACCCGGCACCGAGGCTTCCTGATGGAAATAAACATTATGCAGGGCTCGGATTAACCTTGATCAGACTGGCTCTGAATCCTTTTGAAACAATCATAAAGAGCTTTTCATAATCGGTTTTCACAAAACAGTCAGGGTGCATAAAACACTTTTGCAGGATCAACCGGATTGACAGGGACAGCCTTCCGATGCCCGACGGGGCCTTGATAAAGGCCAAAAGCGAGTATCAGGTTTAAGCACAGGTTCGAAGGGGTCATTTGCCGAACAGGGATTAATTCACATAAACAGGGGTGTATTCCATGCGTCGCTGCGAGCGTTGCGGAAGAATAATATATTACGATTCCTGCCAGTACTGCGGGCTTACATCGGGCAACGGGTCCGGCAGAAAAGCCCCCGCTCCGGCAGGATTCGCATACTTTTGGATAGTCATCATCATTCTTGGGGTTATCGCGTTTGTCATGGACCCCAAATCGGTTATCCCCGTAGCGGGTATAGGGTTTGTCATCTGGGCCATGTCGCGGCTTGGGAGAAAGAATAAAAAACAGTGATCATAACTGCCATTCCCGGGGATTATTCCATCTGCCCGCTTTGGAGTAAACTGATGTAAACCATGTATAAAAAGAGGTATCCGTTTCGGATACCTCTTTTTGTTATCTTTATTGGAATTTAGGTTCTATAATAAATGTTGGGGTGCTGAAGGGAGACGACTTCGGTGCTCCAACATTTTTTGCAAAAAAGAGAGCATGGAGTTGAAATCTCAAGTAAAATGGAGTTGCACAACCTTCCATTTGAAAGGAGATTCAACCATG
>JAAXZX010000117.1 GCA_012719645.1 Clostridiaceae bacterium | reverse complement strand
GGATGCATCCTGGCCTCGCTGCTGGGTGTTTATTGCATTATTTCAAAAAACGGATCCATTGACTTTTCGGAGGGGTCCTTGCTGGGGAATCTCCTGGTCCTTGGGGCCATGGCCTCATGGATTATATATACCTTCATAAGCAAGGGACTGGGGGAGCGTTATTCCAGCCTTAAGCTGACCACGATGCAAACCCTGTTCAGCATCCCGCTCTTCGTCCCGTTTACCATATCAGAGGTCCCCGCCTGGCGGGTACCTTCCATGACAGCGTTTCTCCATCTGTTGTTCCTGGGTGTTTTCTGTTCGGCGCTGGCCTATGTCTTCTTCCTTTACAGCATCCATACCCTGGGACCCGTGCTGCCCTCCGCAGCTTTAAACCTCATCCCGGTTGTAACCATAATAACCGGCAGAATCGTACTTTCGGAACAGCTCACATGGATTCAGGCTTTGGGAGCGGTCCTTATCATGGGCGGCCTGACGCTGCTGAGCCTGATGAATCTGAAGGAACGGGCGCAGAAAAAGAATGGCAGTCAGGGCCAGACTTGAAAAAGGGGTACGGCGTGACGGTTCCAACCAGTTTCAACTGCCCTGTTTCTCCGGGTGGTTCTTTTGCCTGCCTTTTCCTATCAACATCAGGAAAACCAGCAATGCCAGGTATACGACGAAGGCCAGAATGGTCAGCAGGTAAAGAATCGGCTGATTGTTGACATGCCCCATGATGGGTACGTTCAGGAGGATCATCAGCGGAAAGCCGAAGACTAAGCCTGTCCCGCTTCCGAATACCAGGTTCTTGGCAGCCTGTGTCCTGAAATGCGGATCAACCTCCCGAAGCAGGGCAATGCCCGTGGATATGGTGCCGGTGAGCATGCCGTACATGGCCAGAGCGTTTTCCAGCGTATCGGTTTTATATACCCTCTGCGCCATCTTCATTATGAACAATATGGTGAGAAGCCCGCCCACAGCGGTTATGATGAGGAAAGGCACCAGTTGATCCATCAGGAGGTATATCGAAACAGCAGATATGGCTGCGGTGATCATATAGTCAAAGGCACCCCCGGAAACCCGCTCCAGGAGGTAATTGCTGGTATAGCTGTGTTTCATCCATTTCTTCTGGTGGCAGAAATCCAGTACCCTTCTGACTGCCATACCGATTACCGCACCTATGATGAAGCTGAATCCCCACAGCAGCTGGGCCAGGTTCCTGCCGAAATCCCCCGCTCCGGACAGCAGGTATCCCAGGCCTTTCAGTACAAGGTAGGTCAAAAGGTAGACGCCGCCTATGAGGAGCAGCTGCAGCGTGAGTCCGTCGATGGATTCCTTCAGCGGCAGTTCCTCAGGCTTTTCATCATCGAATATATTATACTTTCCAACCGGCTCGTCCTTGGTATCGCCCAGGGCTGCGAGCTTCTTTTTCTTCCTGAGCCAGGCGATCAAAGCAACACCGCCGGCGCATGCCCAGACATAGCCAATGGCGGCATACGCAAGTCCCTGGTTCCCGCCATGGGTAAAGCCAAGCTCTTCCCACTGTTTTCCCATGGAATACGCCTGCCCGGGACCCTGTCCAAAGCCGAGGGGCAGCAGCAGTCCCGAAAGTGGGAAGGTTTCCGGGAAGATGGTATAGAAGAACACAAGGGACAGGAAAAAACCGAAAAGTCCTTGCATAACATAGGTGCTGACGATGAACATGCCCGAGTCCACGTATTCCCTGTTCCTGACCCTGGCGGAAGCCTTAAGGGACAAGGCTATGAACCCGATGTTCATCATATGGTACACGAGGTTTTCAAGCCTCACACTGTTGAAGGAGATGATTCCCAAAATATCCTTGCCCAGCAACAGGCCTAAAAATCCTGCGATAACGGGTATGGGTATGGGATTCTTCCTGAAAAACCCCAGTTGCCTTTTCATGAATGTTGAAATCAACAGAAGGATGGATAGCATGGATATATCGATAATGTAATTCCAGATCTGTTCCGAACCCAAATCTTATTCCTCCCTTGCGTGGTGTTCGCCGTGCTGCAGCCGCTTGATGATGTCATAAGCCTCGGTGTATTTGTTGGCAGATGTATGGCGGTTTTTAAAAGCAGCCCTGTAGAAATTGCCCTCGTGGTAGAAATCGAACCAGTCCGACAGGTGGGTGCTGACCCCGTTCATGAGGGACAGCCCGAATTCTATTTTTTGATTATCACGGCCTATGAATTCAAGACGGTCCGCATAAAGGCGCAAGGTACCCCTTCTCAGTTTCCTTATGGCCACATAACGCTGGCCTGTGAACAGGGTAACTTCCCGGTCTTCAAAGATCGGTCCGTCTGGGTTTGCCATCCGATCCAGGACCATGCCCTCCAGTTCCTTCAGCTGCCACTGGTTCCATTCCAGGACCGACTTGAAATGTGGCTCACCGCCATCCTTTTCAAAATAGCCGTATTGGTTGTAGGTTACGGTTTCACCGCAGGCCAGGCAGGT